>CAZEYJ010000042.1:0-3950 GCA_964516795.1 uncultured bacterium | reverse complement strand
GCTGATCTCCCGCTGCGACCTGTCCCCTTCGAGAAGGTCTTTGATCAGCAGAAACCGCAAAGCAAGCGCATCCTTTTCCTCCAGCGTTAAAAAAAGCTCGAAAAGCTCTTCGAGCTTCCCCTCTTCTACGCTTGAGGCGCAAAGCTTGATAAAGCCCCGCCAGCCATCTTCAATCGTCGACCCTTGGTTCATAAATTCCCCTCTTTTCTTGTAATGCTATAACGGTACACCAATATTTGTCAAACACTCCCTAATAAAATTCTACAACCCACTGACCATAAATTGTTTAAAAAACTTTCCTTGCGGACAAGGAAAGAATCTGCTATTATTATCCTTATAGACAAGGAAAGGTAGATGACCCCTATTTTACAAACCCTTCAAGAAGAATTTCATGATGCCATTGCCCGCACCGAAAAAAGCACGGTGAGGGATTACCGCTTTCCTGCAGCAAAAAATATGATCAAAGTCGCAATCGGCATGAGAAGATCGGGAAAAACGTACTTCCTCTACCAAACCATCCGGCAACATCTCTCCGAAGGCATCCCCCTTGAACATATCCTTTATTTAAACTTCGAAGATGACCGCTTATTCCCCATGACCCACAAAGAAATGGGACAACTCATCGACCAATGGTATACGCTCCATCCTCAAAATCACAACGCTTGCTGCTATTTGTTCTTAGACGAAGTCCAAAATATCGAAGGATGGCCACTCGTATTAAGGCGCCTTCTCGACACAAAGAACATCCAAATCTACGTGACTGGATCATCTTCAAAACTGCTCAGTAAAGAAATCGCCACCGCCCTGCGTGGAAGATCCCTTGCCATTGAAATTCTGCCTTATAGCTATTCAGAATTCCTTTCAGCGCACCAACTCGAATATCCTTCCAAGCCTTTTGGGAAAAAAGCATTCGATATCCAAAGAGGCCAATTTTTGACTTATTTGAAAAACGGCGGGTTTCCGGCTGTACAGACGATGCTTCCAAACGAACACATCGAAACGCTTCAAAGTTACGTCGAAACCGTGATTTTCCGAGATATTATTGAACGCCATAATATTGAAAACATCTCCCTACTGAAGTACTTCATCCAATGCTTACTCAAAAACATCGCAGCCCCTCTTTCAATTAATAAATTCCACAACGCCATTAAAAGCCAAGGGTTTAAAGCCGGAAAGGACACCTTGTACAACTACCTCGATTATCTGGAGGACGCCTTTTTGATCTTTCCCGTTCCCATTTTTACAGAATCGTTACGCCAATCGCAAACAACCTCTAAAAAAATCTACGCTATCGATAATGGGCTAGCTCTCGCCAACTCCTTCAAACTCGATGAAGACCTCGGCAAACTGTTTGAAAACCAGATTCACTTAACCTTAAGAAGACAAGGAAAGCAAATTTTCTATTACCGAACAGCAAAAGGACATGAAATTGACTTTATCACACAAGACGCCCAAGGAAAGCTTGAACTGATCCAAGTTGCCTGGGAGACCGATTCCCCCCAGACATTAGAAAGAGAAGAACGAGCACTAAAAGATGCTGAACAAGAACTTGGAATTCCGGGAAAGCTCATTACCTGCCACTCTTTTCTTCAATCCCTTTAATCGTAAAATTTAAATTTTAAATACAGAATTGAAACGCTTATTTATACAGAATTAATTAAAAACTAATCGATTAAATTCGTTGCAAAAAACGCAATTAATACAATATAATCCCCGCAAAATCTAAAGTAAGGAGGAAATTATGACATCTTCTATACCGCGTGAAACTATCTTTACCCAGCCGGCTGCTTCAAATGAAGAATTTGTTGCTCGCTTAAATCAAATCGCAGACATTGCGAACTCTGACAACCTATTGCTTAATGACAATTTAGAAGCCACTCAAAAAGGGGGATTTCATTGGATTGCAAGAGTAATCATGAGTCCTTTCTCCTACCTTTTTTGCCGCGACCCTTTTTCCGATGTCAGAATGAGTCATGTTGCTGAAAAGTTAGACCTGTACCTTCGCGTCAATCAGCCACACTACGCCAACACCGCCGCTTCACGACAGATCACAACCATTTCAGATCGGATTGTCACTCGGCTCAAAACAAGGACGCACCACCACTACGACGCCATTCTCAATCGCGTGTTAGAACAGCCGGCCAACAGATTGGGCAACTCGGAGCTTCGCGACCGATTACAAAGATTGGAAGGGCCGGAAGGAATAGGCGCACAGGTTCGCGCAGCCTTTGAAGCAGAGAGAGCAGCCTGGCAGGCAGAGCGCACACAACAGCGCGACGCTTTTCAAGCCCAGCAACACACCTGGCAAGGAACACAAGGTCAGCTACAAGACCAACTCAGATTAGTCCAACAAGAATTAACCCGACTGCAAGAAGCCTATGCAGCCCTGCAAAACGAACAAGCTCAACGCCAAGAAACCTTTGACGCTGAACGAACAGCTTGGCAAGCAGAACGCGAACACCAGCAAGGTGTCTTCGAGTCCCTGCAGCCTGAATGGCAAGGTGCACGAGAACTGCTGCAAGGACAATTAACAAGAGCTCAGCAACAATTAACCCAACTGCAAGAGGCTTATGAAGCCTTGCAAAACGCAGGGCCGGCAGAACGAGCTGAACGCCGAGAAGCCTTTGAAGCTGAACTACAGAATTGGCGAGATGCACGAGATCAATTAGGAATCCAACAAGTCCTCAATGACCATGAAGCCCGGCGAAATAGATGGAACGGGGAAGAAGAACAGGTTCAAGCGCGATTAACCCAATTGCAAGAGGCATATGCGGCCTTGCAGAACGCCGGACTAGAAGATCGCGCACAGCGACAACAAGCCTTTGAAGCTGAACAAGGGAATTGGCAAGCTACACGAGGACAATTAACAGAAGGCCTTCAACAAATCCTCAATGACCATGCAGCCCGGCAAAATAGATGGGACCAGAGAGAAGAAGAGCTAATAGCGCAATTAACCCGAGTCCAAGAAGCATATGCAAATGCAACCCGACTGCAAGAGGCATATGCAGCTCTGCAGAACGCTGGACTAGAAGACCGAGCGCGGCGACAAGAAGCCTTTGAAGCTGAACAAAGAAATTGGCAAGCTATACGAGAAGATCTGCAACAACACTTAGTAAGAGCCCAACAAGAATTAGCCCGACGGCCAGAACCCAATGCGGCACTGCACAACGCAGGACAAGCGGGAGAAGGCCGACAAGAAGGATTAATGTCTCAACTCAGCGCCCTGCAGACATGGCAAGCTGACGCAGACAAACTTCTGGAAACTTTAACTGCTTGCTGTGGGGAAAATCGCGATGAGCTGGTCCAATTGCAAGGGCAATTGGAAGAGTTGCAACAGCGATTAAAATTAGATTTTTTGAAAAATAAATTTCATGAATTGGCAGATTACGTAGATCAAATACTGCGGAACGAGTTGGGCTCATCATTTTTGGTTCCGACACAGAGCAGTTCTAGTCCAACAACCTCAACATGGAATACATTACGAGATCGCATTCAAGATTGCCAACAACAACTCAATCATTTAGCAACCCCCCAGGAAGAACAACAGCAACACAACGAAATGCAACATCGATTGAACGATTTGGAACGTCAATACGGGGAATTGATAGATCATACAGCTGCCTTAATAGGTGTCAGACAAGAGAACGATTTGACAAGATCAAGCTTGCTTCAACCATCGAGCAATGGCTCAAGCTTTCAAAGAAGCGACTTGACGAGGTCTTCCCTTTTTCAACCATCAAGAAGTACTGGAAGTGGCGACTTGACGAGATCAGCTTTCCTTCAACCAGCGAGCAGCGCAGCAAGCTCAATGGCCCCTCGCGAAGATCTCTCTAGAAGCTTCTCATGGCTTAATCAGCAAATTGGACGGGCAGACCGTGGAATTGCAACCGCGCAACGCCTAGTTGGAGAGAACCCAAACGCACCTTATCATGAAGACAATGAAGTTATCA
>CAZEYJ010000041.1:0-4106 GCA_964516795.1 uncultured bacterium | reverse complement strand
GAGCAAAATGAGCGAGCTGATCGATATTCATCCTCTGGAGATCAGCGATTTTTGTCACCGTTTCAGGCGGCTGAGGGTGCTGAACATCGGGGAGGTTTACGGGATTTTTTTCATGCTCTGGGTCTTGTGTTTCTTGTGTGGTGTCTTCTCGATTCATTTAGAAAGAGACTCCTTGTTAAAAACCTTCAGGCTGGTCCAATCCATGTTTCCTTAAATGAGGAAAATTAGAGGGCTGGCGAGGGTTTTGTTAGTTGTGAATAAATGGCTTCGACCTGCTGTTTAAGTTCGTCGAGCGAGCCGTTGTTTGTGATTAAAAATTGGGCCTTTGCTGCTTTTTGTTGCGGGGAAAGTTGTCGTTTCATGCGCTTGTCGAATTCGTTGTCATCATGTTGATTGTGTTCTTTAAAGCGGCGGCGGCAGATATCGGGGTCCGCCGTAACGGCAATAACAGCATCGTAAAAATGGTCTGATTCGCTTTCATAAAGAAGTGGAATTTCCGCAACAAAAAGGGAGTGTTTTTGCTCGTTTTTGATTTGTAGATATTTCGTTTTAATCTCATTAAACACGGCTGGGTGCAGAATTTTTTCAAGGGCTCTCAGTAAATCAGGATGAGAAAAAACCTTGTCAGCAATCTTCCTGCGATCGAAGCGGTGATCGCTGATGCTATCTGGACCTAACAGTGAAATGACCTGCTGACCTACAGCAGTGTCTGGAGATAACAGCTGGTGGACAATCGCATCGGCGCTTACTACGTAAGAGCCAAGCTCTTCGAAGAGACGACATACCGTGCTCTTCCCCGAGGCTAGTCCTCCTGTTACAGCAACTTTCTTTAAGGCTAACATTCTCCCCAATTTTTTCCAATTGAAATATCGACGACTAAAGGAACCGACAGGTTCATCACATTCTCCATAATGAGCTTCACTTTTTTCCCCACCTTATCCACTTGATCATCAGGCACTTCGAAGAGAAGCTCATCGTGGATTTGGAGGATCATTTCCCCGGCGTCGTGTTCTTTTTTTATCCAGGAATCGACAGCAAGCATCGCCATTTTGATCAAGTCGGCGGCAGTCCCTTGCAAGGGAGTGTTGATGGCCAGCCGTTCTGCCTGGGCTCGAATCATCGGGTTTTTGCTGTGGATGTCAGGGATGGGGCGCTGTCTTCCTGTAAGTGTAACGGCCCGCCCTGTTTTTGCCACGCTCTCTTTGCAAAAGCTAAGGAAATCTTTGATTTTTTTGTAGCGTTCAAAATAGGTCTCTATAAATGCGGCCGCTTCTTTAAATTCGATGCCGAGTTCCTGAGAGAGGCCATAGGCTTGCTGTCCGTAGATGATGCCGAAATTGACTGTTTTGGATTGGTAGCGCATTTGCGGCGTGACTTTGTCCAAAGGGACATCAAAAACCAAAGAGGCTGTGTAGCTGTGGATGTCTTCGCCGGCCTTAAAGGCTTTGATCAGCGCAGGATCTTGGGAGAGGTGGGCTAGAAGGCGGAGCTCGATTTGAGAGTAGTCGGCGGAAAGGAAGCTATGGCGCGGTTTCTGAGGTTTAAAAGCCTCTCGGATCGTTTTGCCTATTTCGGTGCGCACAGGGATATTTTGTAGGTTGGGATCTTGACAGGAGAGGCGGCCTGTTGCTGCGATCGATTGGTTGAAGGTGCAGTGGATCCGATGGGTTTTGGGAAAGACTTGGGCTGGAAGGGCATCGACGTAGGTCGAGCGGAGTTTTTCTAAAGTGCGGTACTCGAGGATCTTTTTGACGATGGGTGAGGATTCTTGGAGGGATTCGAGGACGTCGGCGGCAGTCGAATATCCTGTTGCTGTTTTTTTAGGAGGCTTAAGCCCCATTTTATCAAATAAAATGAGGCTGAGCTGTTTGGGCGAATTGATATTGAAAGTCTCCCCTGCGAGCTTATAGATCTCTTTTTCCAAATGGTGGAGTTCGCGGCCTAGCTCTTGGGACATTTTTTCAAGTTTGTGCACATCGACATAAATTCCGGTCCTTTCCATGTGCAAAAGGATAGAGATCAAAGGGATTTCGATATTGTTGAATAGATCGATCAACTCGAGTTTCTTAAGTTCAGGTTCGAAAAGCTCTTTGAGCCGTAGCGTATAATCGACATCCTCACAGCAATAAGCGCAGACTTTTTCGATAGGAACTTGGTCCATAGTGACCTGTTTTTTCCCTTTGCCGAGCAGATCCTCGATCGGGATTTTGACTTTGCCAAAATGCTCTAGAGAGAGCTCATCGAGGTTGTGCCGTTGGACATGGGGGGAAATGAGGTAGGAGGCAAGCAGCGTATCAAATCCGACTTGGGAGAGATCGATCCCTTCATTGGCAAGGACGTGCAGGTCGTATTTAATGTTATGGCCGATGAAAGCGATGCCGGGGTTTTCAAGAAGGGGTTTAATGGCCTTGATGACGTGCTCCTTTTTCATGCTCGCATTCAGAGGGATGTAGTAAGCTTTTCCCGGTCTGGCGCAAAGTCCAATACCGACGAGTTCTGCTTTCATCGGTTTGAGGTCAGTTGTTTCTGTATCGATGCAGAGTTCTTTTTCACCTGATAGGGCATCGATGAGGCTGGACAGCGATTCTGGATCATCGATCAGATTGTAGGAGACCTCTTCATGTGAAGCAGTTTGTTTTTTGTTTGTGGCAGTTTCCGTCGGAGCGCTTAAATCGCGCAGCAAGGTCATGAAATGCATCTCTTGATAGAGAGACTGGACGCGTGGCAGGTCAGGTGTTTTGAGATGATAGAAGAGTTCATCTTTAGGGATGTCGAGATCGAGCTGGATGGTGGCCAATTGTTTGCTGAGCAGGGCCATTTCCTGTTGATTAATGATCGTCTCTCTTTTTTTCCCAGTGATCTCATCTGGATTGGCTAGAATTTTTTCGAGGGTTCCAAATTTTTCGAGGAGGCTTGCAGCAGTTTTGGGGCCAAAGCCTTCAAGTCCCGGGATATTATCAGAGGCATCGCCGACCATGCTTAAATAATCGATCATCTGCTCAGGCCATATGCCGAACAGTTCTTTGACTTGTTTTCGATCGATCAGCAGGTTGTCTTTATGTGGATTGATGATTTTGACCCGGTCATTGACGAGTTGGCATAGGTCTTTATCGCTTGAGCATAAAAAGACATGGATCCCTTTTTTAGCAGCCCATTTGGCGATACTGCCCATGGTGTCATCTGCCTCCACTCCTGGCAGGGTAAGAGAGGGGATTCCGGCAATTTCACAGAAATATTGGGCTTGGTCCAGCTGTGGAAAAAGATCCTCGGGCATTCCTGCCCGGTGCCCTTTATATTCTTTGTAGATCTCAGTACGCGATTTTTTGTTGTCGGGGCCATCAAAGACAGCGACGAAGTAATCGGGAGAAAAGTCATTAATGATCTTGTAGATCGAGCGGATAAATCCATAGAGGGCGTTTGTCGACATCCCTTTTGGATTTGTCATTGGGCCGATGGCGTAGTAGGAGCGGAACAGGAAGTTAACAGCGTCAACGATATATAAGGATTGCATGTTTATACCCAAACAACTTCAAAAATCGATTTTCAGACCGCGTGAAAGCTCCCGCGGTTCGACGATCGCAAAGGGGGGCTGTATTAAGTGACGAATACAGTCCCCCTTTGCGATCGTCCCCTCCGGGTCTTTAACGCGGACTGCAAGCCGATTTTTGCAGTTGCTTGGGGATACCGCCGGGAGTTGAAAAAATAGGGCGAAGCCTAAAAGAGTGTCTAAAAATTCAACGAAAGATTTTTAGAAACTGTACTATACTGAAACAGCTTGAAGAGCCCTCTTGACATTTTTCACTCTTTTTGAACGGTCGCAGTATAGCTTCTTACTGGCTATTTATCAAAGGTTGGTACAGGTAGAGGAATTTTCCGCTGAGTTCTGAGCTCATGTAAGGACCGATTTGGAAGACATGCGTCAATTTCCCGCTGAGAAGAGTGTTGCAGCCTCGGGTGAGATCAGAGAAGAAAGGATGAGGCGGGCTTAGCTCAATGACTTGATAGAAATGTTCTTCGGGAAATTGGGCCGCTTTTGTTAGCTCAGATATGGCAGTGCGGTAATCAGAATTGGCGACATCAATATATCCTAGGTCTTGAGCTTCTTG
>CAZEYJ010000040.1:0-11220 GCA_964516795.1 uncultured bacterium | reverse complement strand
GGCTTAGCAAGTAGCTGATGTGCCATTGGATAAACCTGTCGTAGGAGGATTCTTCTTCTTTGGCAAAGAGGGCATACCAAGCGTATTTGTAGAGGATCAGATCCGTGTTGCCAACTGTCCTGCATAGATGGTCAGCTCGGGGTGCTCTTTCAAAAATTCTTGGGCAATCTCGCTGACAAAGACTTGATGGTTCACTTCTTTGGCCGGGATTTTAATCCCCTTGAACTTTTCGATGATCGCCTTAAGTAATGGGCTGGACGGATCTAAGCGGATCCAGCGGCAGAGCATATCTCCTTGGATCGCCCAAACATGGATCTTTCTTTCGATCTCAGACCATTTTTTTAACAAGACCATTTCTTTTGCTCTTCTGAAAAAATCGACTGAGGCCTGGACGATCGCAGAAAAGCTCTGGGTTGGATTATCGATCATGAGGTTGGCGATCTCTTCTTCAATCCTCTGGCCGATCTTGTAGGGAAGTGTTTCCAACAGCCCTTCCGTTTCCGACAGGGACTTCCAGATGACGATCTCAAGGATGTTCATTTGGGGGCCTTTGAGCACGGGAAGAAGAACAACTTCCTGGTAGGCAGACCAGATCTGTTGGACGACAGCCTCGATCGGCTGTTGGTGTTCATCTTGGTTCAGCAAGACAAGTTCCGCAGAAATAAAGGCGTAGAAGGGTTGAGGAAAGGGAGGGCGTTCCGCTTGGACTGCCGGATAGCAGGCATGGACGGCTTGCCTGACCTCTTGCTCAGTAATCGTCTTAGGCAGGTGGGAGACTAATGTATACAGCGCTGTGATCCTCCTGACCAGATCGGTGAGCTGGCGGGTCATCAGGGAAGATTTGCATAAAGCGGTATGGCGCTTAATAAAGTTGAGGATTGCTTGCTTTTGCTCGGAAAAGAGATGGGTGTGGAACGTTGAGGTCTGGTATTGCTTTTCGGCGAGAAGCGCAGAGATGTTGGCCGTCATCGAGTCGATCGAAGAGTAGCTTGGAAGGTCGTGCAGAGAGTGGAGGGCCTCTTTTGTCTTTTCTTCTAATTCAGAGCAGGAGATCTGCGGCTCTTTTGCAGTGATCTCCAACACTGTTTTCACAATCAATCGGTCGATCTTGTCATATTCATCATAAGGGCTTTTGTTTTTTTCCGGGCTCCCTCCTTTAATGAGGTGGCGCTGGATCGCCCAGATGAGCTTGGTCATATGGTCGAGCTTGGGACGTATTCCGTCGACAGTGGCCATGCATTCGCTCATTTTCATCGCCAGTTGATGGGCGTAATGAAAAGGTTGGAGGGGCGAAGAGGTTTTTAGATTCAGATATTGCTTGAGGTTTTCTTTAATAAAGAAATGGATGTTTAACTTTCCATCTTGTGTAATTGCTTCTTTTTGATGTTGGATTTGTTGAGAGTAGTAAGCAATTTTTTCCCATACTTTTTTAAGAGCAGAAACACCGAGTCGATATTGTGGGAATTTATTTTGAAATTCAGGGGAAATCTTACGGATCAATTCTTCTTGTATTTTTAATGACCACTTGCTTAAGAACCCAGAATGCTGCATTTCTTGTTTAATTTTCTGTGCGAGAAATAGGTTTAAATCAGAATATGGGTCGTAAAAATCAGGAGATTCATCAACAGATGAGATGAAATCTTTTAATGATTTGTCTTCTTTCTTTTTTTTTGAAGAAAATGAAGAAGAATAAAATGAAGAAGATCCTGACCAGAAATTATCAGATGAAGGTTGTGGTGTTGCAGTTCCTGACATAGACTTCTAACTAAATTGTTATAAGTTGTATTTCCTGTCTAACGCAAAATTAAATTTTTTGTCTAATCAATTTGTTTAAAAAATTTAAAAAACTGAAACTGACGGAAGTTTCAGTCTTTTATCCAGTAAAAGAAAACCTGGCCCTTTAAAGATTGTCCGCAAACTTGACAAAACCCAAGTTGATGGACATCCCCTTACGGCTGGGTTATTTCGGTATATGCAATTTTTTTTGCTTGGACTCTTTCGAGCAGCGGGCGGAGAGCTTCGTTTGTTTGGAAATGGCTTATAAAGAGGGGATGATATAGGTCATTTTCATACACTTTTTGAAAGTGCTCCTCCCATCCTTTAGCATGAGACAGCGCAGCATAAACAGAGGGCCGCAACGTAGACCATTCTTGAACGAAATTGGATAAGCAGGGGTGGTCCTCCAAAGCTTTGCAGATGCGGGCCAGAGCTTCGGGTGAGTTTTCATATGTATTGATTTTATGAATGGAATGAAACTCCAAACCATTGCCGAGGACGGGTGAAAAATTTAAGCCGGAAAAATAAAGGCCAGGTAAAAAATCAATACCGGAGAAACAAATCGATCCTGCATCAGGAAGGTCTAGTAGAAGCGGCTCAATATAGGTTTGCATTCTTTCCAAACATGCTTTGTTGGGTCCAGGGAGGATTGATCGAGAACCTATAAGATTTCCAAATGAGCACTGCATATTTTTCAACGAAGGAATGAGACCTGCATCAAGCATTCGAGCCATGAGGCGATCATAAGTTTCCCGCTCTTCTGAAGACAAAGGAATTGGCTCTATCCTGAAATAGCGCGTTAGCCTTGAGTTTTGCGAGGTTTGTATAACGGGGGGATTCTGAGAGCTTTTAATGTCTATGGGGACGTAGTCTGGAATATTCGATACATCGATTATGGATAGAGGAACTTCATCGAAATCGGTGAGATGGTTAATATCTCCAATAGTAGCTATAATATCTCCTTGTTCCGCATATGTTCGTAATATTTGAAAAAGAATCGGATTTTCCTGGTATTGCACTTCGCTATAAAATTGTACTGAGCTCCTATAATCGTTGAAACCATTTTTCCATTTAGGAATCTGTTTATAGTACAAATGAGCAAAAGATTCTAAGTTTCTTAAGTAATACCTTTCTTCTGCAGGATTCATTCTGCTTGTTAGAATTTTTTGGCGGATGATTTCTATTCTTTTGTTTGTTTCTGTTGTTATTTTGTCGAATTTATCAGATTGGCTCCAATCAATAGCTTCTAGGATTGAAAGAAAGTGGTACTCTTCGCAGGTTTTAGAGGTCTTGAGCAATAATACGTTAAAGTCTACATACGCCTTGACTTTGGGATTGATATCTCTAACAATTAAGCCGCGACAGTTTTGATGATTGATGAACAATAAGTCGAAAAAACTTCTTTCTGTGCCGGTAGAAACTAAAAAACCCGGTTTAATTTCTTGCAATAGAGGACGAATGTTCTGCGGATTTCCTTCGTTTGGCGTCAAGTAATTGTCAAATGCAATGGGTTTGTGAATGTCCAGCGCTTCGTCCGGAAAGACTAAATGGGAAAAGCGGTTTTCCAGACTTGTTTGCATGCGTTCTTCTGCGTGAGGAGCGGCAATACCCTGTTTTTCTTCAAGGGAAGAAGCTTCCTGAGAGGAAAAAAAAGGGGCCATAGGGGGGGAATATGCGTTTATATTAACACTGCAACTGCTCATGTTTTTTAATATCCTTTTTATGTAATTTAGTTAAAATTTCAGGTTGTTTTTAAAATAATTATACACTTTTTGAATTTTTAATTCTATTTAAAAATTAATTAAAAGTTAAAATTTATTTTGAGTTTATTTGTAATGTATAGACTGTCGATGAGATAGATGGGGTGTGTCTTATTCCCTTGATGATCAAGGGTTTAAGTGGATGTGTTTAGTCAGTTGTTGAGGGGCAGGCTCTGAAGGAGAGATTTGGCCCGCCCTTCAACGGCCGCCCCATATTCCTCTCCCCCGAAG
Organism: uncultured bacterium; assembly: GCA_964516795.1. Lineage (GTDB taxonomy): Bacteria > Chlamydiota > Chlamydiia > Chlamydiales > Rhabdochlamydiaceae > Acherontichlamydia. The sequence continues at coordinate 7,453 of CAZEYJ010000040.1, read as the reverse complement.
GAAAGCGCTGATTCGAATGTTTTGCGCTGCCACGATTCTGGAGAGATGATGTAGCCGTGGGCGTCATTGGTCAGCCCAAAGATAGAGACTTGGGCAAATTTCAGCTCATTCCCGAATTCTTTGAGCCGCTTGTCGTAGAAGCAGCTGAGCTCTCCCGGAATGGTGATGAAGGCGTGCAGCCGATTCAAAACGATCAGGTTCATTTCGGTTGCATAGGTGCTGATCGGGATCTGAAGCCCTGCCGGCGTTGCCTGCGGGGTGAATGTGTAGGATTCTTTTTGTGTAGCGATATCCAGGGTGTCGCTTGTCTCTGTGTTCTCCCAGATCTCTTTAACGGCGCCCGCGAGCGATTGGGCGAGGAGGCGGCAGGCGTTGAAACGGTCGTTTTCGTCCAAAATAACAGGAAGGATGTCTCCTTGGGCCCCATTGAAATAAAGCGCTTGGACAGAGGGGCCGATCAGGGAGGCGAGCTCATCGCGCGCATAGCCGACAAAGTCGGCGGAAAAAAGGCGATTTTGGCTGGTCAGGATCGTCGGATGGACGGGGTAGTTGAATAGGACGGCAAGCGGGGTATCGTCGAGATGGGTAATTTTCAAGATGGTGACGTCATTTAGAGCGGCGAGATGCTGGGGCCAGCGGCTCCGATACTGGCTTAAGTTTTCCGCTTTTCCGTAGCCGATCCCCATTTTAGCAGGGACCACGTTCTGATAAGCGGCGAGGATTGCTTCGCAAGTCCTGTCGATATAAAATTGGGCAACGGCAGAGTCGTAGGCTCCCGCCAAGCTCGGCCCGAGAAGAGGAATGTCGAGATAGGCTCCTCCTCCGGAGTGGGTATGCGAAGAGGCGATAAAAATTTCACATCGGCTGAGTTGAGGATGGGAGTGGATTTTTTGTGTGATCTTTTGGACGATCTCATAAGTAAATCCTAGATGGTCGACGCTGCAAAGGGCGAGTTGTTTTGTTCCATTGTCGATAAAAAGGGCGACCGCCAGCAAAGGGTCGTGGGTCCCTTCCATCCCTTCTCCTTTGCGCTCCCGATAACCTGCGGAAGGGGTTCCGACCGGAGGGGTGATCTCTACTTTTCCTACGCCGACGTTAATGGCGGCGGAGAGGAGAGAGGGGAAAAGGGGGATCAGCTGGGCAAGGAAGCGGCGCAGTGTGAGTTTCATGGATGTCTCAGAGTAAAATGTGTGTTGCCGTGTGAGTTTGCGTGTCGTAAAGGGCGATGCTGGCCCCTTTGATCGCAGAAGAGGTTTCTTGCATCAGCGATCCAGGATTCAAGGAGAGGGTTTTGCCTTGATGCTCATTGACCCGCTGGTGGGTGTGGCCGTGGAAGACGGCATCATATTTTCCGCAGCTGACAAGGGCATCGACAAGTCCCGAATAATCTCCATGGAAGACGGCGATTTTGCGGTTGTCGATTTCTGTTTCTAAGAACCGCTCTTCGTAAGCAAGCTCGATCCCCCAGCGGTCTTTAAAGGCCAAGTGACGGAATTTGTCCCCATCATTATTGCCAAAGACTCCGCGCAAGGGGGCTTTTAGCTCCCGGAAAAAGTGGAGGATGAAAGGGGAGACCCAGTCCCCGCAATGGAAGACGCAGGAGACGTTCTCCGCATTAAAGCATGCAACAGCTTTTCTGATCAGTTCCCCTTGGTCATGCGTATCGGAAAGAACGCCTATTTTCATGAGTGTGCCATAATGGGTTCAAATGAAGCGAGAAGTCGTGTTCTCAGCGTTTCAACAATAGCAGGGGGGGCTTTTTCCGGCGAGCCGGCATCATAAGGAGGCTGTGGGTCGTATTCCACGCCTAGCTGGAGGGATTGGGCGACAGCCGGCCCTGCGATCTTACCTGCCAGCAGGAGCGCCATGTCGATGCCTGCTGAAACGCCGGCTGCCGTGATCACTTTGCCGTCTTCGACAACTCGCGCCTTTGTCGGCACGGCTCCCCAGTGGTTTAAGCGATCAAGAGCAGTCCAGTGGGTGGTGGCGCGCAATCCGGAGAGAACTCCTGCTGCTCCTAAAATGAGGCTTCCGGTGCAGACAGAAGTTGTCCATTGCGTTGTCGCGTGGATTTTGCGGATCCATTCCAACGCTTCAGGATCATGGTGCAAAGAGGTTGCATTGCCTCCACCCGGTATGAGCAAGAGGTCGGCATGGGAGACTTCATCTAGAGAGTGCTCGGCGATGAGGTTTACAAGGGAGTCTGTCGCAATATTGCCGGCTTCTTTGGCAACTCGCAGGACGTTAGCGCCCGGCAACCGGCTAAGGATCTCATGAGGGCCGATGGCATCAAGAGCTGTCATCTTGTCGTAGAAGAAAAAGACAATTTGCATGTAAGACCTTCTTTTGATCAAGATCGTCTATATTAGATGCCTTCCAGTTCGGGCGCAAGGGTTTTCTTATAACAAATTGATTTGCAATGTAATATGATTATTGATTACGAAGAGATCTTCTTTTGGCTATAGTGAAGAAGAGATTAAAAAGAGGTCACAATGATCCATCCGATTGGTAATCCATCAACTCCTCAGCCTCAACCGGCGCCTAAGAAGAAGGCGTTGAAGGAGATCGATGTGCGGGTGAAACAAGCGAGCAAGCAGACGAAGATGGGGGTGCGCGGAAAAGGGCGCGCTGTTAAGGCTTCGAGCAAGCTGGCAAGCGCTCAAGCCCTTTCTGAAGCGCAAAAGATCTCAAGCCTCGCTAAGCAAAGAGCTGTTCAGACGCGCAAAGCTTCTGTCGAGGCCCACAAGGCGGCGGCCCTTGCCAGGCAGATGCATTTAGCGCAGCAGGCGGCAGCTTTGAGAAAAGCTTTAGCAGCAGAGAAGGCGAAGAAAGAAGCAGCCAAGGCGGCCAAGAAGGAAAAAGAAGTGCGCCAGCGCTATCGGCTTCAAGCCGCGCTAGAGCGCATCAGAAAAAAAAGGGAAGAATCAAAGCTCAAAAAGCGCTCCTCTTCTAATAAGAAGAAAAAGAAGAAACACGAGGATGATTGAGCTTTATGGTCCCTATGTTGTTTGCTGCCATGGCAGCTGTTTTGCCGATCGATGAACTTCCCTTTGCTCCGCAGAGCTTGATCTATCAATCGCCTCAAGAGGTTGAAAAGGGAGTTGCCGCATTTGAAGGATCGGTCCCATCAGCTCTTAGCGATTTTGTCCGGTTCTCGCAGGCAGGGAAGTATGATCAGGCTTATGAGAGGTGGTCTGATTTACAGTTTACATTTTTTACTCTACACCTCAAGCTGAACCAGACTGCCGATTTGACAGCCCAAGAGCAGGTGAAGGGAGCTGTTTCTTTTCAAAAAGCCAGTTCGAACGAAGCCTTTCAGAAAGCTCTGCTGAGCTATCCCGATCTCCTACCAACACTATTGAGCAACGCAGAAGCAGCCGCTCATTTGACTTCGCAGCAAAGGCTGTTTACCAAGCAGATCCTGGAAGAGTATCAGAAATCAGAGCAGATCGCTGCCGCCTTGGCAAAGCTCTCAACAGCCCCACAAGGCAATTTTGCTTTAGCCCAAGGCCTTGCCAAGCCGCTTGATGCTGCAAGCCTTAAACAATTGCGCATTTTCACGGCCAATATCATCTGTTTCCCGGGCAGTTTGACCTATTTGTACGGAGGGATCTCTCCCTGGAAAGGACGGATCGATCAGATCGTGAAGATCATCTCTTCCACTCAAGCCCATATCGTCTGCCTTCAAGAGGTCTGGGATCCGGAAGCGATGAGGGCATTGATCGAAGCGCTGAAGACCAGGTATGCTTATTTTGTCTATGATGCAGGAGATCCTGCAGGGACTTTGCAGATTGGCAAGATGGGATATAATAGCGGCCTGTTCATTGCCAGCCAATTGCCTCTAGACGAGGTCAACTTCAGCCGCTTTCCAAGGAGCATTCCTGAAGGATCGAACCGAGGGGCCCTTCACGCTGTCTGCCGTGCAGGCAAGCAGAAGGTCGCTGTGATGACAACCCATTTGCAGCATGGAGAGACCTCTCAGATGGTCGAGGTGCGCAAAGAGCAGTTGAACCGCTGTTGCGCCCTCCTGCAAGAAGCAACACGTCCACCTTCTTCATGCTCCTGGGGATTTGTCGCAGGCGATCTCAACGTTGACGCCTTTTCCCAAGAATTTAAAACAAGCGGGCTTTCTGAGCTCTTCTTGGTCCCTTACACGGATAAGTTATCAAGTGTAAAAAAGGAAAAAGCGACAGCGACCAATTATTTTAGCGATTTGGTCAGAACTCCTTTCAATTCCAGAGCCAAGATCAAGGTTTCCTATGAGCTGCTCGACTATTGCATCCAGCCGGCAAAACCTCAGGCTCCCATCCAATCGACCCAAAGGCTTATCCCCTTGTTTTCAGTGGAACAGCTGGGCCAGGCCCTTTCCGATCACCACGGGCTTCTCACAACTTGGACCTTGCCTTGATTATAACGGAGCGTGGAGGGGAATTTCGAAAATGGGGGCATAATAGCTGGGAAGCCATTTATCGATCAGTTGGATCCGTTCATGGACAACCGGAAATTGTTGGATCCAATCGGTAAACTCAAGAACGATATCTGTAGGTCCGGGCAAGGGTTTGCTGGACTCCACCTTAGGCAGAGGCAACTTTTCATTGGGATGAGGGTTGACCTCCACATAGAGCTTTTTAGCTTTGTTTTCTTTCGCAAAGCGGATGAACTCCTCCATGGTATGTTTTGGGTTCAATGGGGTTGTCGGACTGTGTAAGCGCTCGAGCTGGATGAACATGGTCGAGCCGTGCGATTCAACGTAAGCGACAAGTGAGGCATCTTTTCCTAATCGGATCTCTTCGCCGGTCAGCGCTCTTTTGGCAATCGATGGGATGGGAGAGAAATTTCCTAAGTGGAATGGCTCCCTTCGAGAAAAAATCTGTTTTGCCACCGAGTTTCTTCCGTTAAAATATTCTCCAACGTGTCCTAGTTGCTCCAGGGGGACAAGCATCTGTTCCGGTGGAAGGTTTAAGAGTTCTAATCCTGTTCTGTGGTATTCTTTCCAGGGCGCATTGGGAACATCGACGATTTTGAGCTTTTCAAAGGCATTAACAAGGAACTCTTGTCTGACCAATCGATCGAAAAGTTGGAAAGCGTCTTGATTGGAGTAATTCAACACTCCGGTTAATGGATAGTGGCTATCTGATCGCAAGACATATCCCTTCACCACCTGGTCATAGGTCTCGCGCGTGAAGGTGATATGGAATTCATCCACATTGACTAGAGCGTCTTCCCGAATGAGGGGTCTTCTTCCCTGACCCGTTGCAATCAATGGCCCGGTCCCGTCCCTTGCCATTAAATTGAATATCCTTTTATCGACGGCGGTATCTGTCGCGGTTTCAGCAACTTGAAAGGAAAAAGATTTTCCATATGGCCTAGCTGTTGTGGCGTCGAGGACAAAAATTCCATCGGTTGGATTAAATTCTTTTCCCATGTAAAGAGAGGATTTGTAAAGCATCGACTGGATATCGGCAAGCTGCGCAACCGGGTTGACCCGGTTGTAAAAGCTTGTGATCCATAAAAAATTCCCGGCGTCGGAAACGGGGGCGCGCGAGGATATGAGGGCCATCACCGCATTTTGTTCAGTCCCGTGAAAGCCAAATCGGGGAAAAGGTTCCATTCCCAACATTCCTATAAGCGTTTCTTGGTTCGTTGAGAAGATCTGATGCAGATCGGAAAGTCCCAACTCCTGGAGTTCTGCCACAGTGGGAAAATAGAGCCTCTTTTCTGCACATTCATTGACCCGCGTTGCAAGTTTTGTTGGCATCAGAAGATGATCAGAGCCGAACCGGATCGGGGAGCCTTCTTGTGAAGCAGATTCAGAGGCCCCCTCTTTTCTAGCAAAGCTCGCTGTAGTTTTCGCCAGTTTGTTAAACCCTTTAGAAGCGAATGTAACGACGGCGCCCGCTGATAGTTTAGCAAAGCTCTTTTTGATATATTCATTGACTTGCATCGCCAACTTGTTTTCCATCAGAACATTGCCAAATCTGTTCCAAGTAGGAGCTGCTCTTGCTGAGGCTGCAGCAGTTCCTTTTTTAGACAAGGAGATGCTTGCCCTCGTCAGTTTTGCCACTCCTTTAAAGACCAATACGGTGGCCGTTCCCCCAACAACACCCGCAGAAATCCCAACATAGCTTTTGACTTGCTGCTTTGCTAGCTGGTCCGCTTCTTTTTCAGGAAATTTGCAGCGATCGACTAAGACGCGTTTGATCGAAGAGCCGTCGCAAGATTGGATAAACTGAATTCCCTCCTTGACCAGCTCTTTTGTTCCGGTGACTTCCACGGCTGCTTTGCCTGTTTTTTTAGCAAAATTGAGCGTGCTTTCACAGACCTTTTCTGTCGTTTCATTCATGCTGCAAGCGCTCTTGACGCCGGCAGAAACTACCGCGCCTGCTAGATGAAAGACTTCACCTACCACATTGATCGCACATAGGCTGGCCAAAACGTCCTGCTGTTCTTGGGCTAGATGAGGATCTCCTTTGGCATCCAGCTTTTCTGCGGTGTCTAGGTAAACGGAAAAGGATTCAAGCGATGAGGTGAAGTGGTCCATCAGACTAGGTTCTTCTTCAACGAGCTGAAATTCAAAGCCGCCAAGGTGTGAAGAACTGAGGCGGTTTGCTACATCGGCATAAGTCTCACATTCTAGCGTTTTGCCCCCTTCGTACACTGAACAATTGGTGTAAAAGCCCTTTAAAATGGTGTTATACCCCTCAATAGAATGCTGGAGTTCTTGCCGGATGGTGGAAGAGCCCTTGCGGTCATGTTTCATCCTTAGAAGGTCAGCTCGCAGCTGCTTTACCATGCTGTGCACCATCAACCGGTATTTTTCTCTCGAATCAGGATCAACCTCATTGAGTTTCCCATACCAAGTGTGTTCGACTTGAACGACGATCTCCTCCAAGGAATCAGATGGCGCGAATGCATAAGCAGAGCTGGAAGAAGAAATAGGCTTTGTCATAGAAAACCTCAGATGTTAGATCCCAAATTGTTAGACCATCTTGAAGTGTCCAAAAATAAGGAGCGCGTATGATGCATGATGCAAGTCTTGATGTCTCTATGAAAAAAAATCTTCAGATTTTGTAAATCTAAAGGACAAATATCTCGAGGCCTTCGGTCCTAAAAAGTTACAAAGTCGAGTTCAAGGCAGTTTTCTAATGAATTTTTTATTGTTGAAAATTAAATGAGAAATCTTAAAAAATTTGATGCTTGTTTTAAGGAGGATTCCAATGATGAAATTTTTCTATCGATGTGTTCTATTGACCGTTGTTTTTTGCTCATCATATGTCTTAGCTAGGGATACTCAGGAGATGAGTACAGAAAATTATGTTTATGATGATCAGGGGAATCCTTTGTTTGTGAAGGTGTATCTTCCTCATTTAAAATTGAAGTCGTCTTCACGAATTGTGGGGCTTTCTAGTTCGTCGAAAGAAGAGCAAAAAATTCAATTTCTTAGTCGGATGGT
>CAZEYJ010000039.1:0-1500 GCA_964516795.1 uncultured bacterium | reverse complement strand
TTTCTTCTTTTTTCTCTCTTGTTTTCGCTCCACTTCGAAATCAAGGTCGTACATCTCTTGGAACTTCTGCGTATTTTCTACGATATCCGAGATGTGGATGAAACCATTCTCTCCTTCAGCGATGTCGATGAAAGCAGATTGGATGTTGTGGAGGATATTGGTCACCCTTCCACGATAGATATTTCCAGCTAGTTGTCTGTTCTTCTTTCGCTCGACGATGAGGTCGTGAAGAAGGCCATTTTTCAAATGAGCGTAACGAGTCTCTTTTGACTCGATGTTTAAAAGAATTTCTTGCATGCGATTCCTTATTTCTTTAGGGCACCTAAAAGGGATCCCGAAAGAGTTATCTTAGAGGATTTGGCCTTCTTTTTCCATCAAAAAAAATCTGCTCGAAAAGGGATTCAATAGAATTTTACGTGATAATAATCTCTAGCAGGTCTAGCATCTATTCCTTCTCTTCTAAATTCTCTGTTAAGTAGGAGGTTTAAGGATGCCATTAACACCCGTGCAGGGGGGAACCCCGGCTCAAGTCAAAGTCGAATCGCTCTGCGATATTAGCCCAGCTAACTACAAGGAAGAGTGCTTCCTTCCGACATGCAAAAGGGAAAAGATCGATTTCCATGACCACAACGAAGATAAATCTCATCTTCAAGTTTACCACTCTCCGAGTGTTAAGGATTGGGAGGTCTTCGAATTAAAGAGAAAAAAACAAGTTGTTACCGATGAAGTTGTCGCGAAATATGCTGATCGTAAAAGCTTGATCGAAGAAAAAAGTGAATGGATTGAACAGCATGTCAGCAAGCGTATCCAGCTTTTTTTTCAACAGGCGATCCTCTGCTATAACACGCCCTTTTTTTATGACGCGGAAGGAGCTGAAGATCAGATTGGAGTGGGCAGTCACATTAAAAAATCTAAACAAATTATTCACAAAACGGAAGCGGCGCACTCGAGTACCCTCCCTTGCCTTTACGCCTATTTTAAAGATGCAAACGGGCAAATCGATCGAAGTAAGCGGTTTGTCTTTTTGAAATATAGTAATTTTTACAATCAGCAGAATGCGACAATCGAGCTTCCCATCGAAGTCAATCAAGCAGATTCCTATCTCGATGGAAAACCTGGGGATAATAAATTTCGCGCAACGGCGCTGGCGCTGATTAATCGCGTTGCTCAAGGGGAAATTAGACCGACTAAAGCCACAAAAGAGTTTTTGAGAAAGCTCGAAGAAAAGCTCGATCAGCTCCTCAACGAGTTAGGGCAAAATGACTGCCGCCGCGATGTGTTTCAGATCTATCTCTCCGAGGTTCAAAACGTTCGTGAAATGACGGCTCAAAGCAAAGAGGTGTTTGACCAGATCATGGGCGTCAGCAACATACCCGATTCGGAGAAAATCCTTCGGAATGTCGTTTACAAGAGCCGCTATGACATGATTCAACAAGCAGAGTTAATTGAGAGTCAAATCGCTAAGCGAATTTTCCAAGGGGAAAAGGCGATGCTTGGATA
>CAZEYJ010000038.1:0-4396 GCA_964516795.1 uncultured bacterium | reverse complement strand
CGCTGTTTTGATTCGTATGAACATATTCTGGATAGTTGTTGCGATGCTTGGAACTCTTTCTGCTCAACTATCGGTGCTGTGCGTCAATTGTGTACGAGAGAATGGGCAACGACTAAAAGTTATTTTTGATAAATGGTATTATCATCGAGAAACAACGGAACTTAAGGAGGAATCTATGGCAGCAGGAGTATCATTTAATTTTTCCAACATCACTCTAGAAGCAGCAAAAGAGGTTCACTATCGTGGAGCCAAAGATGCTTACCAAAGGAAATACCCAGATTTTGAGGAGGCCTCCGGCGAATTAGGCCGTTTTGAAAACCAAGTTGAAAAACGGGGCAGTGAATTGCAAAATAGCCGGGTCACGATTCCTTCGACAGAGGAATTATTGAACGAAGCCGTTGGCTTTGTCGAGAAATATCGTCAGTTGGAAGAATTAGCGGTCAAAGCTACAATGCTGGCCAACGAACTGAAGGAGGTCATTCAATTCCTTCAGCCCAAGCCACGCCTCTGGGCCGATCAACAGATGATCCAAAAATGCAGCAGCGACTTTCAAGAAGCTGTTGAACGAACAGATAAAAAATCTCAAGAGTACATTAAAACTCTGAGCGACGCATGGGGTAAAATCGAAACGCTGCGGATCAAGATGATGCAACAGCTCCAAGGCCCAACAGCATGGTCTCTGCAAAGATTCTGCCAGATCGTCGACAATAACGGATATCCGATTGGATTATGGACCCGTGCGCTTGACAGCTGCACCACGCCTGTTGTTCCTGAAGCTGCTGATCTGAAAAAGAAACTAGAAGATCTGACTAAAGAAAAACAACCTCAAATTGAACCTTCCGGTGAAAAAAGCTCAGAACCTGCTGACTCTCAAATCGCCGATTTGAAAGTAAAATCAGAAGCTCTGACCATCGGAGAACAAGAAGAGGGCCAAAAGACTCAATCAGCCTAAGTCTCCCCCACTCCGGGCCAGCTTCAATAGCCTGGCCTGGAGTGCTCTATCCTCCCTTAAGAAGTGCTGCGGGATAGAGAATTTCGCTAAAGTCTTGGACAAGATAGGGGACAAGTTGGGTTACTATCTCTTGCCGTTGACGCCCATCCCGATGTTGCGGTGATAGGCTCCCTTGATATGCTGCTCCTGCATCTTGCGGGCCGCTTTTAAAATTGCAATCCCTTTTTCCACATGGTCCCCCATGTAGCGGTCATAAACGTTTTCAGAACTTTTCTTAGTTTTGATATCGGCATTGTTCAGCGGAAGATCGGAGATCAACAGAAGGGCCCCCAAAGTGAACTTCCGCTTGTAGCTCGCTGCAAACAGCGTGGCGCACTCCATTTCGATCGCCTGGGCCTTCGTCGCCTTTAAGCGGCTCTTGAACTCCTCGTTAAACTCCCAAAAGCGCATATTTGTCGTGTATGTGATACCGATATGATAAACTGCCTTTTGAACCTCGAGCACTTCAGTGACCGCTTTTTGCATGAGGAAATTCGCTAGGGCCGGAACCTCTGACGGGAAATAGAAGTCGGATGTCCCCTCGCCGCGGATGCTGGCGACAGGGACCAGATAATCTCCCACTTGATAACGGCGGCGCAATCCTCCGCACATCCCCAGCAGCAAGCTTGTTTTGATCGGCATGAAAGAACACAGATCAACAACAAGCGCCGCGGCCGGCGACCCGATCTTAAAATCGAGAATGCTCACATCCTCTTTGACGTCATGGGCTATCTTGAATGCCGACCCTTCAATAATAGGCACGTTGCGCGACTTGGAAAAATAGTCGACATACCTCGGAAAATTCGTCAGCAGCAAATTGGAACGGAATTGAGAAACATCGCATCCGGCATACCTCTCCAACGTCTCCTTAGCAAACTGAGCTTCTGTCAATTCTCCAGCCATTGTGCCTACCCTCTTTTCTTCAGAATACTTGATCGAAGCCACAAAAAGCAATTCTCAAAAGAATTGAAGCGTAATTCTCCTCTCATCTAAAATGAAAAGCAATTTTTTTAAATGAAGGAGTTCTCAATGGTTATGCACGCGACATCCCATGACATAGAGATCGACCTGACGCCGCTCCAAGAGACCATCAAATCCCCCGATTCCTGGGGCGGACGCATCCAACACCACATCTCCGATTACATCCTATCGGGACGGATCATCCAGAACTGGCAGGAGTCGATCATGATCGCAGGGATGGCAACTGCTGTGCTTGGCATCGCCTTCACTTTTTTTTCTGGGATGACACTTCTCTGCGGCTGCTATCTCCTTTTGCTTGGAGTTTCCGTCACAGGCCTATATTGCGCCCGCAAATCGGCAGACATGCACCATTTGCAGCAAACAGTCAACAGCCTCCATGCCACACAAGGGCAATTTGAACGCCTGTCCACCTCTTTGCAAAATGAGAACCACCGCCTCGAATCGTCAAATCACCAGCTGACAGAGACTATCGAGTCCCTCCAGGACACCCATGCCGACCTCGAAGCAACTAACCGGAACCTGCAACAATCCTACGAAGCCCTTCAATCCACGCATGCGCAATTTACCCGCACTCACGAAGAGCTGCAAACCACCACCCTCAACCTCCAGCAGTCCCATGAGGCCCTCCAAGAGACCCTCGAACAGTTCCGCCACACCCATACAGACCTGGAAACGACCAACAGCAACCTCGAGGAAAACAACCAACTCCTAAGACAACAGATCACCGATCTCACGCTGCGCGTCACCCAGCTCAGCGAAAGCGGGCAAAGGATCTATAACGAAATGATCCTCTTTCAAGAGGAAAACCATCATCTTGCCGGCAATGTCCGCGGCTTTGACAACAGCTTGGATGTCTTGGACCGGGAGATCACCTCATCAAGGTCCCTCTGCGAACAGATCGAACGCCATCTCGCCCTGCAGCAGCGGGAACTCGGCGAACAGCTCGGCGATCTCAGACAGCTCATCACCGACCTTAGGACAAACGAAAGCACAAACGAAAAGCTCTCCCAATTGATCACTCTCAACGAACAGATCGGCAGATGCCGCGACGACCTCAGCCAAGTCCAAATCCAATACGCCGCAGAAAGGGCGAATTTCGAAGCCATCCGCGACAACATGGTTCGCCAGCAGCAGGAGCTAGACGCTACCAACCGCAACTTAAGGTCCAACATCGATCACCTTAACAGAGAATTGGATGCAACAAACCGCGACTTAAGGTCGAATGTCGATCACCTTCGCAGAGAATTCGATGCGATCAGCCGCGACTTAAGGTCCAACGCAGACAACTTCCTCGGCGAAGGAGAAGCGATCCGCGAGCAGCGCCAAAGGATCCAAAACCTCCTAGACCAATTCCTCGCCTTGGAACCCGGGCCCCTTGACCGCCCCATGCCCATTCTTCCTCAGGGAGTCCCCGTATAAAAGACGGTCTCTAATACTTGAATTTAATTAAAGGAATAGAGGAAAATGGTCTTCTGAACCCACCCTTGCCGTATTTTTCGTCAAAACCTGAAAATTGACTGAAACTTATGGCCGGGACAGGTTCCTACAATTCACTTAGGAAGGACTATGCCCCAAATTAGCACCGGAGACGTCAGAGGCGGATTCAAAGTAGAAGTTGAAGGAGAACCTTACAACGTCGTCAGCAACGAGTTCATCAAGCCCGGAAAAGGCCAGCCCTTTAACCGGATCAAGCTCAAGCACCTCAAAACAGGCCGCGTCGTCGAAAAAACATTCAAATCCGGCGAAAAACTGGATATCGCAGACGTAGAAGAAAATAAAATGAGGATGCTCTACAAAGAAGCCGATGCGGTCATCTTCATGGACGACACCTCCTTCGACCAAGTCTCGATCCCCCTCTCTCTCATCGGGGAAAAAGAGCAATGGCTGATCGAAGAAGTCCTTTACGACGTCGTATTCTACAAAGGCCAAGCGATCGACATCAATCCACCGATCTTCATGGAGATGAGAATCGTAGAGACCGCCCCCGGTGTCCGAGGCGACACCTCCTCCGGACGAGTCCTTAAACCTGCGATCACAGAGAGCGGCGCAAAAGTCCAAGTGCCTATCTTCATCGACGAGGGAGAAAAAATTAAAGTTGACACACGCACCTGTGAATACGTCTCTCGCGTCCAAAATTGATCTTCTTAAAGACAGGGCCTCTCTTTTAAGAAAGGCCCGAGCCTTCTTTGCCGAGCGCAACGTCCTTGAAGTCGATTGCCCCGCACTTTCCCAAGCCGCCCCCATCGACCTCCATATCGACGTGATGAGCGTTGCCCTTCCGCATGGCAAAAAAGGCTACCTTCATACATCCCCCGAATATGGGATGAAACGCCTTCTTGCTGCAAGCATTGGCGACATTTTCCAGATCAGCCACGTCTTCCGCCAGGAAGAGATCAGCCCCCTTCACAATCCCGAATTCACCAT
>CAZEYJ010000037.1:0-4369 GCA_964516795.1 uncultured bacterium | reverse complement strand
CTAAGTACATCGCTCCTTCGGAGCTAGAGCAAAAGGTTGCCGATCTTAAGGACCAGGGATTAAAGGTCGCAACCCTTAACGGGTCTTTTGACCTACTGCATGCGGGGCACCTTGAGATCCTGACACAGGCCTCTTTGCAGGGGGATGTGCTGATTGTTGCATTGAACTCCGATCAATCGATCCAGGCTTATAAAAGCCCATCGCGACCGATTATTCCTTTAGAATACCGGCTACGGATGATGGCGGCGCTTGAAATGGTCGATTATGTGACCTGGTTCGATGAAACCGATCCTAGAGAGCTGCTCGGCAAGATCCGCCCTCACGTCCACGTCAATGGCGCTGAGTATGGGGAGCAGTGCATCGAGGCTTCAACAGTCCTTTCCCACGGGGGAAGGATCCATATTGTCCAGCTCGTTCCAGGGCTTTCCACTTCCTCGATCATTAAAAAGATAAAGAACCTATGCGGCTGATCGGAACATGTGATACAGAAAAAGAGGCGTACACACTCTACTCTTTTCTTCTTAAGGAGAGGATCCAGAATGTGTATGAGCCGTTCGATGATCCTGACCAGCATAAAAAACGGTATAGGATCTGGGTCGTAGAAGAAGATTATTTCGAGCCGGCGCTAGAGTGGTTCAAGAAGTTTCAGGAAAATCCCCGCGCCCCCGAATTCCAGAGTGTTCAGATCCCCCTTGCCGCGCTCCTGCCGGCTTCAGAAAGCAGCTCGAAGCAAGAGCGCGATGAGTCCGTGCCATTTGCCCCTCTTCCTTTGAGGCTAAGGCGCAAGCAGCTTTATGTTGTGTTGACCCAGGCGGTGATTGCGATCTGTATTTTCCTCTTTTTATGGAGCAGTGTCGAGGATGAGGAAATCGACAAAGAGAAGGGGCTCTTGGGGCTTGAGCTGACGGTACCTTCTGTAGAGCAGGCTTTGCTTTTTGATTATCCTAAAGCCTTTCAGGCGATTGGTGAAGTCATTGAGAACTATCCGACGAAAAACTTCAAGGAGGTCAAGGAGCTTCCTCCCGAGGCGTTGACTGCTTTGACCGAAGCTGAGAAAATTCCCTCCTGGAAAGGGCTTTATGCTTTTATTGCAGCAGTCCGGCAGCAAGGATGGGAGGCAGCTAAAACCGTTCCGCTTTTTGAAAAGATCGGGCAAGGGGAGTTCTGGAGGCTTTTTACCCCCTGTTTGCTCCATCGCGACTTTTTGCACATTTTGTTCAATATGGCTTGGGCCTGGATCCTAGGAAAACAGATTGAAGAGAGGGTCCGCCGGTGGAAAATTGTCCTGATGATCCTCGTCATCGGGGTGATTTCCAATTTAGCCCAGTATCTCATGAGCGGACCTTATTTTTTGGGATATTCCGGTGTTGTGGTCGGACTCGCTGGATTCATTTGGATGCGTCAGAGGGTGGCTCCTTGGGAGGGGTATCCCTTGTCAAAAGCAACCGCCTTGTTCCTCTTCCTTTTTGTAGTCGCTATGTTTGCCCTGGAATTATTGACATTCAGCCTTCAGGCTCTATCCATTATAAATTTATCTGTGAGCATTGCGAATACAGCCCATATTGCCGGCGGGTTGTGTGGCTTAGCTTTGGGGAGGCTTTCTTTTTTCTCTCGAGGTAAGTCATGACCGTACGCGATATTATCATCCTCGGTTGTTCGAGCCAGCAGCCCACCCGCACGCGCAATCACGGCGCTTACCTTGTTCGATGGAATGGGGAAGGGCTTCTCTTCGATCCGGGCGAAGGGACGCAGCGGCAGTTTATTTTCGCCAATGTCGCTCCCACATGTGTTAATCGCATATTTATCAGTCATTTCCACGGAGACCATTGCCTCGGGGTAGGTTCGATGCTCATGCGCCTTAATCTGGACAAGGTGACCCATCCGATCCACTGCTATTATCCCGCTAGCGGGCAGACCTATTTTGAACGCTTGCGTTTTGGGACGATCTATCATCAGAATATTGAGGTGATCGAACACCCCGTCCGCCATGAAGGGGTCGTTCATGATGATGGGCAGTTTTGCATTGAGGCCCGTTTCCTTGAGCACGGCATTGACAACCTCGGTTGGAGGGTAACGGAGGCAGATACCCGAAAGTTTGATAAGCAAAAGCTTGAAGGTTTTGGTGTCAAAGGTCCTCTTGTCCGCACTCTCGAGCGGGAAGGTTCGATCTGTATCAACGGACGGCAGGTTGCTTTAGATGAGGTGAGCAAGGTCCACCCCGGCGCGGTTCTTGCCGTGACGATCGATACCCTTCCCTGCCAAGCAGCGATCGATCTGGCCAGAGGAGCGCAGGTCCTCATCTGTGAAAGCACCTATCTTGAAGCTCATCGGCATTTGGCAGAAAAGCACCACCATCTTACAGCAAAACAGGCAGCCCAGATCGCCAAGGCCGCCGGAGTGAAACAGCTGATCTTAACTCACTTTTCAGCCCGCTATCAAGATGCTGAAGAATTTGGACGGGAGGCTAGAGAAGTCTTCCCTAATACTTGGGTGGCAGAAGACCTTAAAGTCTTTCCCTTTATTTATTGATAAGAACCCAACTTGTCCCCTAACCTCCCTTATCCGCGAGCTGCGACGGACAACCTGCTATCGCGTCTAGGGGACAAGTTGGGTAAGGTCAATCGTTTTCCAGGTCCCGATAGAGAAGTTCAAGCTCTTGGATGAGGGCTTGTGCCGAATCGGGATATCTCACGAACTCTTCCATAATCTTGCATAGGTCAGAGTCTTGAGGTTCCCCCGAGTCGAAATTTAGCGCAGCATTCAGCAAAGAGACGTTCATCGTCGCTCCTGAGACATCAAGAGGCTGGTTAAGGATATTAAACAGGATCTCTGCGGAATCTTGAAGGTTTTCTCTTAGCATTATAGCTTCCTTAAGTTAAGGGCTTTTTCGACAGTGTCTTTTAAAGCTCTCACAGTATTGGCCATGTCTTGCAAAAAGTTAACGTTGCTTGCTTGGGATTGATTGCAAAAGAGGTTGTTCAATTGTTCAGAGAACTGCCCCATTTGGTCCTGCATCTGCT
Organism: uncultured bacterium; assembly: GCA_964516795.1. Classification (GTDB taxonomy): domain Bacteria; phylum Chlamydiota; class Chlamydiia; order Chlamydiales; family Rhabdochlamydiaceae; genus Acherontichlamydia. The sequence continues at coordinate 1,349 of CAZEYJ010000037.1, read as the reverse complement.
TGGCAAGGGCCGGGACATTTTGGTCTAGATCGGAAACGGGTTGGGCAGGTTGGGCGTGGCTAAGTGTGGCAGATGGAGGAAGGGGGATATTGCCCGAGCCGCCGATAGAAGAGGTCATTTCTTGCCCTTCTTTTTCTGATGGTGTTTCCGTGGGGTTTTTCTTTTGGCCGGTTTTTTAAGGGGGCGGACCCATTCAGTTTGAGTTGGCCAGCCTGAAAGAGGAGGGAATTGGAAGCTCATAAATCACCTTCTTATTTATACCGAAACAACTTGAGGAATCGGTTTTCGGCTGCGTCGGCTTTTCTTCAATATGTTGATCTGATCCTCGGGCCGTGTCCATGAACACTGTCCCTTCGGATCAGATCAACATAGTGAAGAGCCTTCTTGCCGAATTCCCGATTCCTCAAGTTGTTTCGGTATATAATTTACTTTATAATCGGTGATTTAATTTGTCAAATTAGATCATTTTTATATTTAAATTGTTGTGCTTAAAAAGATTCGAGATCTGGGGTTTCAAAAAAATCGACAGAACCCAAGTTTGCGGACAGTCTCTAACTTCCCTTATCCTCGAGCTCCGACGGACAATATGCTAAGCTTCGTTCGTCGCCGTTACTTGGACTGGGTAGCAAAGTATTCGTCGAGCTTGCCGTCGAAAGTCTTAATGCCCTTTTCTTCAAAGGCGATGATCTTTGTGGTGGAGTTGCTGATCAGGTCTCGGTCATGGCTGGCGACCAGCACGGTCCCTTTAAAGTCTTGCAACGCCCAAGAAAGAGCCGAAACAGCTTCTAGGTCGAGGTGGTTATTGGGTTCATCGAGGATCAGGACGTTGTAGTTGCATAGCATCATCCCTCCAATGATCAGGCGGGCGGTTTCCCCTCCGGAAAGGGCGGAAAGCGGTTTGAAGGCGTCATCTCCGGAAAAGAGCATTTTGCCGAGGATGCTGCGGATATCCTGATCGTAGATCCCTTCCCGTCTTTTTTTAAGCCAGTCGAAGGCGGTCATCGGACTCTTTTTATCGATCACCTCAGAGTGGTTTTGGGGGAAATACCCGATCTGCACCTGGTGGCCAAGTTCGATCTTGCCAGTCTCGTGAGGGAGGACGCCAGCGAGCATTTTGAGGAGCGTGGTTTTCCCTTTTCCGTTATTGCCGATCACGCCGATCTTGTCCCCTTTGGCGATCTCGCCGGAGAAATTGCGGATGACAGGGGCGCCATCATAGGCCTTGGAGATCTCATGAATTTTCAATACGATCTGCCCTGAGGGCTTTTCCGGAGGGTAGAAGCGGATGTAGGGACGTTGGATGTTGGATTTTTTGAGCTCCTGAGGTTCGAGCCTTTCAATTTCCCTCA
>CAZEYJ010000036.1:0-17404 GCA_964516795.1 uncultured bacterium | reverse complement strand
TATCGTTATGGCCTATGCACTCTCTTAACTCGACCCACTGCCCGCTCTTCTGATCTAAAGTCCACGGCGCCCCGTAAATTCCAAATCCTCTTGCCGATGAGGTCGTCCTTTCAACTTCCTGCTCAAATGGGATCCAGCGGGTCCCAAACAAGCGGATCATCTCCACTTTTTGATCGCCGACATGGCTCATCGTTCCCGGCTGGTAAATCGCAACCCGGTCGCCCAAAGAATATCTCCCAAGAGGAGTTAGGGAGCCGGACGCCTTTGAGGCATCTAATTTACCCAATCCTACCTTGTACGTTTTAAGCAAGACCCGTTCATTCGTATCGAGATCGACATAGTAAAATCCCATTTTCAATCGGGACAGGTCGACTAAAAGATAAAATTGGAGCCGTTTGTCCTTTCTGAAGACATTAAATTGACTTCCCTCAAAAACTTTCTGAGAAAAATAGTCAGCTTTTCCATTGAGGCTGCGAGCGATAAAATGGCGTGAAGTATTGTAATGCGTCGCGTAATCGGCGACCCAGGCCGGCCTCCCTTTAAGCCAGGGAACCGCGCTGGCATAGGTCAACGTCTCCACAATCGGCAATTTCGACGGCCCTGTCGTAAACAGCTGGAAGATCCGGTCGATCACCGGAAAATCATCGTGAACTGCCTGCACAGCTGCTTTAGGCTTAACGGAATCTGTTAAGGGAACTGTTTTCTTGGCTTCCGGCTCTTTCTTTGGCTCAGAAGGAACGACGACAGGCTTGGAGACCGCAACAACAGCTGTTTCCGGCAAAGGGGCAATGGAAACGCTTCCGGCTACTTCTTGAGAAACGTCGCCGGAACGTTTAAAATAAGCTTTAACTCCAATGATCCCAAAGAGCAGAACAGCTCCAATTGTCAAAAACTTTGGAATAGACAAACTAATCTCCTAACAAAATACTTAGGGGAACAACGATTATCTACAGAAACAGATTGATTTCAAGGGTTATATGCACATCTCAGGCCTTCTGCAAGGCCACCCGAAGCCAATCCTCCGCAACGTCTACTCCATCACTTTAATCATGAACGTGTTACGAAGAATGTCCAAAAACGTTTTGAAACACTTTTGGACGACTGGTCCAACCCTATAAAAAGCCCTGCCTTAAGAAAAAAGCAGGGGGTATTAAAGAAAATTATTTAACACCAGGAGAAGACTGCTGGCCACCCTTTCTTTCTTTTTCAATCCGTTTTTTCATATTCTTTCCCGGCGTGAATTTAACAGCAAGACGAGCAGGGATAACGATCGGAACAGAGGCATTTTTAGGATTCCGGCCAATCTTTTGCTTTCTCTCTACGATCTCAAAAACACCAAAATCCCTGAATTCTAAACGATCCCCTTTTGCTAAATAATCAGTCATTGCGTCTAAAAAAGCCTGAATGACGTTGCGCACATCGTTAGGATGAACTCCTTGATTTTGGGAAATCACCTGAATCAGTTTCTTCTTAGTGATTGTCGCCATAATATACTGACCCCTTTTTGTTGGATAATCCGCTAGCTACCGAAGCTGATCACAGATCAGCTGTTGAACGATCACAAAAAGAGCCTGTAGCCGCTCTGAATACAGGCCCTTTTTGCGATCGTTCAGACTCGAGGCTTATTACCGATATGCAAGTCCTCTTCGGTATAAGCTCATTGTTGTATCACGTTGATTTTCAATCAAGTAATTTTCACAAAAAAATAAAAAACCTGCCCGGCGCTAACCAACGAGCCCTGTGAAATATGCTCTATACCGTCATTCAAAAGTTAGAAAAAAACCCAAGTCGCTACCCCAAGGCACCCACAAAGTCTTTTGTAGCCAGGAACAAAATAATGATAGGAACGATGTAATGATATGAATGATAAGAATTCATTTTTTTCAGCATTCATATCATTTCTATCATTTTTGGTTTTCGACTCAGAAGGTTTTGTAGATGTCCTGGAGTAGCAACTTAGGTTTAGAAAAAAAACAGGGCATAAGGATGGGAAGGGGTATATACGAGATGCAAGATTCTCGACGAAGCCAAGGTGTTTACACCTTGGCAAGGAGAGAAACGCAGTAGATCGTGTATTGCGGCTAACGTATTCGGGCAATCAAAGCCATTTCAGAAAGGGCGCTAAATTTTAATTCAAATTCGTCAATCTTACTCCCTTATTCACAAGCTGCGATAGGGAATCTGAAGCACTTCGCTCTATGCAAAAGACCAACCAATTTTAATTGATTTTTTAAATATGTTTATATTTAACAATTTAATACAAGATGATTCTAAAAATTAATAAAATAAATAAAAAAAAGAAATTATTAAAACACATTGAAATGATACCACCTTTTCTTTATAATGTTTAATAAACAGGTTAATTTTAAAAATGGATTTTACATGAGCAACGAAATTAGTTTAAGAGCCCCCTTTCACATGGGCATGCCTTCTTCCCCTAACAAGGGAAAAGAAGAAGAACCCGATCAAGCCCCAATTGATCTGCTTCGCGATGATGTATTGAGCCTAATTTTTCAGTACGCGATAGACGACTGCCGAGATGGAAACACTCTCTGTGCAATTCGCGGAGTCAATAGAAGATTTTACAATCTATTAGATACCCATAACCTCAAAGGCGGTTGGGCAAGGCTGCAAGAAAAGGTCAAGAATCCCGCTCTTCGAGATTTAATTAATCAGATTGTCTTGGTCGATCACCTCGTTTCTCAAGCCATTACCTCTGCAATTGATCCTGATTACGCTAAATCGATTGCAATAGAGAAAACGCTACTACTTAATAGAATCCAATCGATCGGTGCTTCTTCATTTAGCCGATTCTCTCAACTTACCCAAAACCTAAGAAAAAAAGGGGCCCCCATTCCCGATAGGCATGCCGTCATCGGATTTGAGCTTTCTCCCTATGAAAGCATGCAAAAACATCTCGATGCTGCTCTTGAAACTATCTGGGCCCGCATTCAACGAAAAATCAACTTCGAAGGAGCTCCGATCCCCGACAATGCGCAGGCCATCAGCGAATGGCTAAATAATCCTATCAACGCAGAAAAAATCACTCCTATCACTGAATTAAATCTATCGGAAATGGATTTGACTGTCCTGCCCCCTGAAATTGGTAACTTCTCTAAGCTCACAACGCTTAGCCTTTCTAAAAACCAGTTCACGATCCTTCCCTCTGAAATCGGCAACCTCTCTCAGCTGACAATGCTTTTCCTCTCTAAAAACCAGCTCGCAAACCTTCCTCCTGAAATCGGCAACCTCTCTCAGTTGACAAAACTTGTCCTTTCTGGGAACAGGTTCACAAGCTTTCCCCCTCAAATCAGCAATCTTTCGCAGCTCACAACGCTTGACCTTGATAACAACCATCTGACGAGCCTTCCCTCTCAAATCGGCAGCCTCTCCCAGCTGACAGTACTTAGCCTTTTTAACAACCAGCTCAGAAGCATTCCCTCTCAAATCGGGAGCCTCTCTCAGCTGACAATGCTTTACCTTTCTAACAACCACCTTGCAAGCATTCCCCCTCAAATCGGTAACCTCTCTCAGCTGACCACGCTTTATCTTTCTAAAAACCAGCTCACGATCCTTCCCCCTGAAATCGGCAACCTCACTCAGCTGACAACGCTTTATCTTTCTGAAAACCAGCTCGCAAGCATTCCCCCTCAAGTCGGCAATCTCTCTAAGCTAAGAACGCTTTATCTTTCTTATCGCAACCCATTTATATTCATTTTAGATAAAGATTTTCATGAACCCAGTCCTTATCAAAAATTAAATTTTCAGGACATGGCCAACAAATTTTTAGCTTGTTCAAACTACAAATGCCGTACGCCGCTAGCTTCCTTGTGCCAAGCGATCCACCTCGGCAAGGGAGATGAATGCCTTAAAGAGGCTTTTGAGCTGCTTTCTGATGAGATGCAACAACGCATTCGCAAAACATGGGCAGCTATCTCCTCTTCTTCGAGTTCATCATCAGAAGCCAGTTCAGATCTATTTGCAGATCGAGCAAGTTTGACCAGAGCCGTTATTATAACCCTGCAAGGCAAATGGCAATCGCTTTCTAATGATGAGCGGAATCAGACTTATGCGCAAGCTGCACGCTTGGCTGGACAGCCAGAAGCAGATGCTTATTGGGGCAAAACCCACGCGGAAGAGAACATCCTCCGCCTGGCTGATGCAATGGAATTAGCTATACCGAACGTGTCTTAAAAATTGGTTTTGGGCAACGCGAAAGCTCTCGCGGTTAAAAATAAATCTGGTATCCTACTAACCAAGGGTCATTTCCTTCGCTTGTCCATGTGTAGACAACTCCTTGCGATTGTAAATTTCCCAAAGCTTCTTCAAAAGCTCTACGCTTATCTAAAATCTCAGATGCACCAGTTGATTGAGCAATAGCGCCTGCTTCTCTCTTAAGACTAGAAAACTTTTGAAACATCTTTGCAAATAAGAAGTTAGAGTAGTCGATTTCATTACAAAATGGCTGCCAGTATAATTCCGTTTGTTCCGGAGAAAAGTTCTGTCTTCCCGATCTATTTCCATCGAACTCTTCCACGATTTTGCGCTCCCAGGAACCAATAGGCCAACGATCAATGTCGATGAAGCGTGGCAATCCTTTCTGTTCATTTCTTTGGCTTAATTCGCGGCTAAAACAGAATTGTTTGAATCTCTGAGATTTTGCGTCTTCTCTTGGAATAGCCAAATTGACTCGGCTTTCCTCTGCAACATCGTAGATCACATCGGCAAATTGGTGGGGGAAAATCTCAACAAGACGGTTAAGACCGGTCTCAATATGATCCAAAGTAGGCTCAACGTCTTCGAAATCGATAAAACTCCACCCTTTTTGAGAATCCCAAATTAGGTTTTTACGCTGAGAGTCCCAATACCCTAATTTCGCTGTTGCCTGTGCAACCTCAAAAGTCATCCTTCTCCATTTTTTTTCCATTTGCGGATCCTGATCAATCCTCTCAAATTCTTTTTCCATTTCTTCTTTAGCGGCATATTCATCTGTATTTCCCGCTGCTTTTTCCATCACTAACAGTGTTTGGTCTTCATAACCGGATAAATCGACCATTTCTGCAGCAGGGGCATGGCAATATTGAAATTTTTCAGAATCAAAAAGAGCTCTGGCTCGGTCGATAGATCTCTTCGAATCGATCGCTTGACTTTGGCTCATCACTTTGATAACAAGACCCGGGAAATCAGAATGGGAAAAAACGATGCAATGCTTAGCCCCATAAAAATGAAAAGAGGAATCTGACCTATCACGATCGCAAATCCTGTCATAGTGGCTCAAGACGAAATCATGAGCCTTTTTTACTGTATCCTGATCGATAGAACAATTGTCTAATAAGGAAACACCTTCTCCTGCCGAAGGCATTCGATCAACATGTTCCCAACTCAACGTTCTCAATACCAAACCACCTGATACGAAACTGCTTGATGCCATAAGACCTCCAAAAAAATTATTTTTTAAACGATTAAAAACTCATATCTAAATTACAACTCACTGCCATACAAAATCTTAACCATGCGCTGGATGTCAGGGTTTTGATCTTGAGGATTGAACTTCTCAAGGACAGCAGCATCCCCGGTGTACCTATATTTCAAATTGCGGTTACGAATTGCGCCTACAGCTCTTTCCCAAACTCGAGTACTCCCAAGATAAAGGTCTGTTAGCCTAGAAAGTTGGCTCATTGCCTGGGGAAGCCCGACATAGTGGTTGTATGCCAAGTTAAGCCTTGCCAGCTGATCGAGATTACCAATTTCCGGAGGAACGATTATAATGTTGTTGCCAGAAAGGTTAAGGCTTGTAAGCTGATGGAGTTCGCCAATTTCTTCGGGAAGGTCAGAAAGCTGGTTTCCACCTAAGCTAAGGATTTTTATTTCAGGGAGGAGTCTGCCGATTTCCTGAGGAAGTCTTCTAATTCGGTCGTTGCTAGCGTAAAGTTCTTCTAGTCGGCCTAGGCTGCCGACTTGCGGGGGCAATTTCCCAAACCTGTTGCCGCTCAGATCAAGAACTCTTAGCTCCGAGAGATTGACGATTTCCTCGGGTAGGTCTGTCAGCTCATTCCCAGAAACATCAAGCTTTTCCAGCCTGCGGAGCTCTCCGATTCCTGAAGGAAAAAATGTTAATTGGTTCTGCGCGACATCAAGTGTTTTTAGTCCGGTAAGACCGCTTAAATCCGGGGAATCCCCTGCATAACATTTGCGAGACCTCCCAAGCATGTTGCCTCTTACGTTAAGGCTTGTTAACTGAGAAAGGCGCTGGATTGCAGAGGGAAGATAAGCCATCGAGTTTTCAGAAAGGTCAAGGCTTGTCAGCTGAAGCAGATTGCCGGCTTTCCAAGGAAGGCCTCCTAATATATCTAAACGGGTTTTGCTTAAGTTAAGGCTTGTTAACTGAGAAAGCTTGCCGAGTTCCTTAGGAAAACTGTCTAAACGGGTTTGACTTAGATCAAGGCTCCTTAGGCTGGCGAGATCTCCGATTTCTCTGGGAAGTCTTTGAAGGCTTTCGTTTCCACTCAGGTTAAGGTGTGTTAGCTGAGAGAAGTTGCTGATTTCCGGGGGAATATTCACTAAGTGCGGACTGTTAATTAACTCAAGGCTCGTTAATCCAGAGAAATCGCACATTTCACGAGGAAAACCCGTAAAATAAGCCCACAACCCAGTAGTGCGCATCTGAAGGCATTTTGGCTCAGATCGTTTTGAAACAGCGTCGAATCGCAAAGAGTCTACTTTGCGCGCTATGATCTCCTTATTTCGAGGATTTTTTAGCCGTTTGCGGATATCCCTAGAACTAGCGGTTTCCGATAAAATAGAGCCTTCGAAAAAAATCTCCTTTTCCTCGAGCAAGGCTCTCAAGGGCCTCCATAATAGCTCAAGGGAAATATCATTTATTTCCTGAAGGATTTCAAAATTCCGTGCCACAGTGGTAAAGCCTATGACTTCACGCTTAGGCCTAGACGCATAATCAGAGTCATACATATGAAAAAAATTCAGAGGACAGCCGTCTTTAGCTAAACGCAGCCTTAAGTAGGCAAATCGATCGAAATAACTCAGATCACGCGGCATGTCAGCAATCATTTCCTTAAGTCGGCTATTGTGAATTCCTTGGAGCATGGCTCCCCACTTCCTTTCCATGATCTTTTCTATGAGATCGCGCCATATCGGATCGACGTTCCTCATCGTGTAGAGAAACTGGCCGAGATCTTTTTTCTTGGCTTCAACATCATCCACAATAATATTCCAAGCTTCCCTCGGCTCCCCTTGTGCCAACAGCTCTTCAACCCGATCACGGAGCTTGACATGGCCGGACAAAAAGATATCTTCACCCCATCCACGAAACATCCGATTAACGAGCCTAACTCTCAGAAGCTCCTTGGAATTGTTTCCATTATTTGTCACGTATTGCACAATGAGCCGCTGGATCTCAGGCGGCAGACGCTCAATCTCAAAAACGTCTTTCGCAAGAGCTAAATTTTCTGCCTCGCCTCCTTGCCCCATAGAAACATCTTCTTCTGATTCAGAAGAAGAAATCCGTGGCAATTCACCTGGATGCGGAACGCTGCTGGATGAACTGGCGCTACTATTGGACCAACCACTTCTCAAAAAAGAACCATTTAAAGGGGGTATACTACTCATAATTTTAACACTCAAGTTTAAATCAAATTAACAACTAAATTAATAAATAATTATAATAAACAATGAACTTTTAATCAAGACATAATAGATGATAATATATTTTTTAAACACTACCATTAGTTATCAGAAGATGCTGAGAGTTAATGATAAAATGAATTCAAAAGCGAGTTTTAGGACAGCTTCTAAGAGATTGTCCACAAACTTGGGTTTCACTCTAATTTTTAAACAATCCTAAGAGACAGCCTCTAAAAAGAAAGCACATGGAGAGGCCGTGTTTTTATCAAGCAAACGGAATGTTTACCCTTTAATAATGAGTAATTTAAATCAATTTTAAAGAATTAATTTGAACAGGGAGGGATTGAGTGATCAACCTCTCCCTAATTTATACTGAAATAACCCTATTTTTTAGAGACGGTTACGAGGATTTTCTTCTTTTTTCCTGAGCCGAGCAACAGATACTCGCCGCCGACAAGATGGCTCTCCTCGACGCGGAACTGGGGGTCTTCGACTTTCTCATTGTTCAGATAGGCCCCTGAGTTTTGGATCAGGCGGAGCGCTTCTGCTTTGCTTGAGGAAAGACCAATGCGGGCGGCAAGATCGGTGAACTTATGTCCGACCACCTCATCGAATTTCAACTGCATGCTGGGCATATCTTTTGAAATTTCCCGAAAGACATCGGCATCCAAAGCGGCTTTAGAACCGGGGGCTGCGCTTTCTGTTACCTTGAGGGCCGTCGCAAGCCCCTCTTCTCCATGGACCATGCGGGTGATCTCTTCGGCAAGCCTCTTTTGGGCTATGTTCGGTTCACTACCCGAATCTGCCAGCATCGCTTCATATTCCCTGATCTCCTTCATTTCCATGAAGGTGAGCATCTTCATCATTTTGATGACATCCGCATCGGGAACTCGGACAAAATACTGATAAAACTGGTAAGGGGAGCACCGGTCGGCCGCCAGCCAAATCGCCCCGCCTTCGGTTTTGCCGAATTTCTTTCCGTCGCTGCGGGTTAAGAGAGGGAAAGTAGCCCCGTAGGCGCTTTGACCCGAAAGTTTGCGGATGAGGTCGGTCCCTGCCGTAATATTCCCCCACTGGTCGCTTCCTCCGGCCTGGACCTCGACCCCATACTGTTGTTTGAGGTGGAAAAAGTCGTAGGCTTGGAGCAGCTGGTAGCTAAACTCTGTGAAGCTGATCCCCTCTTCAGACTCCAGACGGGAACGGACACTCTCTTTTGCGAGCATCGACCCGACGCGGAAATGCTTTCCGACGTCGCGCAAAAAATCGATCAGGTGGAACTGGGAGAACCATGTGTCATTGTTCAATAGGATCGGCCTTGCGGTCGGATGGAAGAAATCAAGGATCGTTTCAAAATGGGTCCTGATCCGGGCGATGTTCTGCGCGATGGTCGCTTCGTCTAAAAGAGGTCTTTCCACACTTTTTCCCGATGGATCTCCGATACGGCCTGTCGCACCGCCTAAAATGATGACGGGCGTATGTCCAAATCGCTGGAACCACTTTAAAAAGACGATCCCTACCAAGCTTCCAATATGGAGGCTGTCCGCCGTTGGGTCAAAGCCCACATAAATCTTCATCGGCTGATCGGCCCTCCTGACCAGCTCTTCACTTGTCAGCGCGTCGATCAGTCCTCTTTCTTTAAGGCATTCAATCACATTCGGCATAAGCCCTCTTCCCATAATTCAAAGATCTATCAAGGATACCTCAGAGGAGAATTTTAGGGAATTGCCGATTTCCACAAAATGCGGTTGTTCTTGAGAGGAAAATCGGTTATACTGATTTTGGATAAGAAAAAAAACCAAATCCATGAGCGCCCTCTTCCATAGCATCACACCTTTATTTGAAATCATCATCATCACGGTGATGCTCAACTATTTGCTCTCATTTTTTTGGAATACCCGGTCGATGGATTTAGTTCTGGGGATGCTCGCCTTTTTGCTCATCTTTGCGATCTCCTCATGGCTCAACCTGCCCATCCTCCACAAGATCATGCTGCTGATCGGCAATGTGGCCGTCATTGCGATTTTGATCATTTTCCAGCCCGAGCTGCGCGTCGCCCTCTCGAAGCTAAGCCTGAAGGGCAAGCGCTATAAAGAGATGACGGAGTTCGAAAAATTCCTCGACCAGCTCGCCAATTCGGTCTACCGGATGTCGGAGAAAAGGATCGGCGCCCTGATCGTCCTGCAAAATGAGGACATCCTCGACGAGTTTGCCAATAAGGCTGTGATCCTCGATGCAAACTTCTCCTCTGAGCTTCTCGAGTCGATCTTTGCGACGACGACCCCGCTCCACGACGGGGCAGTGATCATCCGCGATACGACGATCCTCGCCGCCGCCGTGATCCTGCCGCTAGCGGAAGACAGTTCGCAGTTGACCCGGTCGATGGGAACTAGGCACAGGGCAGGGCTTGGAGCGAGCCAATTGACCGATGCACTGATCGTCGTGATTTCAGAAGAAACAGGGAAAGTCTCGGTCGCACGGGACGGTGTGATGACCCCAGGGGTCAAGAGCGACCGGTTCAAGGGGATCATCCGCAGTATTTTCACGCCTCCTCCAAACCAAGACTTTAAGAGCCAATTTAACCTACGGGAATGGATTAAACAGTGAAGACTCTGATCAACAAGCTCTTTATCCAACACTGGCCGCGCAAATTAGTGGCTTTGATCTTAGCCGTCATCACTTGGCTTGTGGTCAACCAGACGCTCACGGCAACGCGCAATATCACGACCATCCCTGTCCGCGTGATCAATATCCCCGCCGGAAAGACGATCGAAGGGATGCAGTCGAATGGCCGACTGGCCAAGAAAATCACGCTGACGCTTGTCGGCAATAAGACAGTCCTCGATGAACTGACCCCTTATGATTTAGAAGTGGTCCTCGATGCAGCCGACAAACCCGACGAATGGATCGCGATGATCTCGAAAAAAAACCTCGTCTCGCTGAATCCTGAGATCGATATCTCAAAGGGGATCAGCCGGGTCTACCATCCCAATTTCGTCATCCGCATGACAAAGCTGGTGAATGAGCAGATCCCGATCATCGTCACGCAGCCTGTAGGAGAACCGCCTCGCGGCTATCAATTCCTTGACGTCTGGCCCTACCGGCTATCTCTTTCCGTCAGCGGCCCGGAGGAAGTCATCAAGCGTCTGAAGATCAAAGAACAACGGATTACCTTTAATTTAAACGACATCAGCAAGGCGCAGCTCGACGCCCTTGCCAACAGCCCCAACACATCGCGCACCGATGTCGTCAGCTACTACGTCCCGGAGCAATGGAAACAGATCAATATTCCGATCCTTTCCGACACGCCGATTGAGATCGACGACCCAAGGGCAAAAGCACTGAGGATCGACTTCGTCCGCTGCAATCTGATGGCGATCAATAAACCGATCCCGGTCACCCTCTTCTTCCCCGAAAAGACGCTTGCGACGCTGAATCCCGATACAATCTCCCTTGCCCTCGGCGACATCGTCCAACAGACCTACGGAACAAAACTCATAAAGATGCCCCTCTATGCCAACGGGATCGACCGCCTCTTTTTGGAAACGGTCGAAAACATGATGCAGATCGTGATCGTCGTCTCTCCAAAATCGGAAAGAAGCCTCCTGGATTGGAGCCTCGAGTTCATCAACCCTCCCCAGCTGGAAAATCAATACGTCTCGGCGCTCATGTCGGATGTATCGGATGAAGAGGTCCGCATCCTGCAGCCTACCTTAAGAGAGGAATACTTGCGCAACCGCTTCCGCAGCTATATGAACCGGTTCCAATTGTTCAAGAATGATGACACGAAACTCGACCTTGCCATCTTTCTTCAAGACAATGTTGTCGAAGTTCACGAAACAAGCGCCATTACACCCCAATGACACATCCCCCTTCCATTGCTATCCTGAAAAGCCGGCTAGGCCGACAAGGCGGACTTGAAAAATACACTTGGGAGATCGCCAAGGCTTTTTGCCAAACGGGATCCCAAGTTACCTTATTGACGACAGGCTCTGTCGAAGCCCCTTTTTCCTCATCCAACTTGCAGGTCGTCTCCTTTCCTCTTAAACACTGCTTTAGCTATGCAGCCGTCCGCAAATTCGATCAGGCCTGCCAACACTATCTCTCAAGCCATCCCGCTTCGATCACCTTCAGCCTTGATCGGAACTCAGAGCAGACCCACCTGCGCGCAGGAAACGGGGTCCATGCAGCTTATTTGCGCCATCGAAGAGAGCAAGAGGGATTTTTCAAATCGCTGAGCTTCCGTTTCAATCCCCTGCACCGCAACCTTCTGGCAATTGAAAAAGCTTCATTCGAAAGCCTTAAACTGCGCACCCTCTTTACCAATTCCCATATGGTGAAAAACGAGGTCCTCGAGTTCTACCAAGTCGACCCGAAAAAAATCTCCGTCGTTCACAACGGGGTTGAATGGACCCTCATGCAGTCTGCTTTTGATGCATGGCAGCAGCAACGGCAGGAAGTGCTCGAGGAATTCCATCTTGATCCACAAGCCTACCAGCTCCTCTTTATCGGTCATAACTATCGGAGAAAAGGATTGGAAACCCTGCTGAAAGGCATGAGCTTATTGAAAGGGGCCCCGATCCAACTGTGCGTGATAGGAAAAGATAGGCAGCAGCACCGCTTTGAAAAGCTTGCCCATGATTTAAAACTCGACGGCGCCGTCCGTTTTCTCGGCCACAGGTCCAATACCTTCCGCTTTTATCAAATGGCCGATGCCCTTGCGATCCCTTCCTTTTATGATCCCTTTGCCAATGTGACCGTCGAGGCTCTAGCCATGGGACTTTTTGTGATCTCTTCAAGAACGAACGGAGGGAGCGAGGTGCTTAAGCCCTTTTCAGGAACGACGATCGAAGAGTTGACCGATCCGGCCTCGGTCGCCCACTCTCTGCAAACTGCCCTCAATCACCCCAAGACAGCCGCCTCGGCTGGACAGGTCCGCGCCTCTGTCGAAGAGCTCGACTTCCCCAAAAAACTTCAAGAGATCGTCAATCTCTGTTCTCGCTCTTAATGCTCGTGGGTGATGACGGTTGCGAAAATCGTCAAACAGACTAAAGAAGCTGAAACCGCAAGCACAACAGGCGAAAAGGCCATAGCAGAACCTGAAAGAAGGCAAAATGTCACCAAGGCAGCTCCTAAAGAAGCCAAAATCGTCAAAGCCTGCCTTGTTACCTTAGCCGCCAAACTCCCCTCTCCCCAGCCATTGCTGTCCGCGATCAGGTCGATTGCCAGCCCCATTCCAAAATACACACCGGTTGCCGCCCCCACCAAGGGATTGATCGCCGTCGTTATTGCTGTCGTTAAAAATCCGGCTATTGCCGTCGTCTCATAGGATTGATAATGAGAGCCCGAAGGAATTGGTTGCGCCATAAAAACCTCTGATTGAAGGAGAAAATTCTGGCACAAAGAATGGATTTTTTTATAGAGAAAATGAGAAAGAGCTTTTCCCCCTCTGAGGGAAAAGCTCTTTGCCGGTTTCCTCTAGGAAATAATTCTTTGAGGACTGCCCTCAACATTTAATGCTGTGCTATGCCCACGCGGTGATGAGCTGAAAGAGAAGCTAAAGCAGACAAACATAACAAAGAGACCCCGACGGCAATCATACCCGGTGTGAACGCGACAACCGCACCGGTCAAGCAGCAAACTGTCGCAAAAGCAGCTACAAGAGAAAGGAACATCGTTCCAACTGATTTTGCCACCTTGGCCGCTACGTTGCTGTCCGCTCTTCCACATCCAAGTTGGTCAGCGGCCATGCTAGTCCCTATATTCGTAATAAAAAAAGCGCCCCATGCAGCTCCGGCTATCGGATTGATAACCGTCGCTACTGCCGTTACTAAAATTCCTAATCCTGCCGTCGCTGCATAAGATTGAGCTCGCGATTCCATATTGATTCCAGTTGCCATAAGAAACCTCCAGTTTGGGGTGAAAGGGCGAAATTCTGGCACAAACACATTTTTTTTAAAAATAAATTCATAACAATCAGAACACCAAAAGATTGCGTAAGAAAAAATTAAGAATGCATAAAGACAGCCAGGACGAAAGTTGATATTTTGCGTCCTGAATATCCTTAGAGACTGTCTTAATTTTTTTCTTTAGCTGATGTAAGAACTCGAAAACAATCCCTTTTTCTGCTACGCTAGGAAGGCATGCGTTACTTAAGCTACCTTATCATTCTCATCTTGACATGGCCCATCCGCTGGCTGTCCTATCCGGCTATCCACCGCTTAGGGGCTGTTTTGGGAAGGGGGGCGTTTTACCTACTTAAAAGCTACCGCAAACGGACTTTAAGCAACCTGTCGCTCGCTACCGAGCTAAACCTCTCCTCTGAAGAGGTCCAAAAAGTTGCGATCGCCTCATTTCAAAATCTGATGATCACCTGCCTCGAATACCCCAAGCTGGCCTCCGAACAGCAGATCGAACGGATCGCCCGATGCGAGAACCCGGAAGCCGCCAAACGCCTCATGGAAGAGGGCAAGCCGGTCATTTTTTTCTGCGCCCACCAGGCCAACTGGGAGATCCTTTTTCTTGAAGGGACGAGCCGGATGAAAGGGGTCGCCATCGGCAGGCCGATCAACAACCCTTATCTCTACCGCTTTGTCGTCGGAATGCGGGAAAAGTTCGGAGGAAAGATCATCACCCCGAAAAACGCGATCAAGGAAGGTTTAAAAGCATTAAAATCCGGAGCTTTCCTCGGGATCGTCGGCGATCAAGGCCGGCCCGATAGCGGCTATTGCTGTCCTTTTTTCGGAAGGATGGCCTACACCTCCCCCATCCCCGCCCTCCTCGCCCACCGGACAGGAAACCCGATCATTGTCGCAACGACCAAACGGGCGGAGGGCAAGTACCTGATCCACTATTCAGATCCGATCTGGCCAAACCAGCAAGCGCCCATGGAACAAGAGATCGACAGGATGATGCGCCAATGCCTCAAGCTGTTAGAAGAGAGCATCCGGGAAGCTCCCGAACAATGGCTCTGGATCCACAACCGCTGGAAGCTCCAATCGACCGATGTGATCAAACGCCCCTTCCGCCACGAGAGCATCGCTATCTTTTTCCCGCAAGAGAGGGTCTCTTTCATGGATATCCTCTCTCATCTGCCGACCCTCCGTTCGATCTACCCCAACGAATCACTGACCCTCTTTGTACCCGAGCATTTCACCGACCTGGTCACCCTTAAACACGCCCAGATCATCCCCTACCGGCAGCTCTCCGACCTCCTTGTCACCGATTACCGGTTTAAACTGATCTTCAACTTCTCCGGTTTCAAAGAGATCAAACCCCACTTTAAGTCGCAGGCCTGCTTTACCATTGTTGACCAGGAAGAGCTCAAAAAGCGGTCCAAGGACCCTTCTCTTCACAACCTCTCCGAGATCCTCAAAAAAGCGATCTGCCATGCCCCATGAGCGTTTCTTTATTGACAGCCCCTTAGACACCGGCGGATCGGTCTATTTAGAAGATCAGGAGTTCCACCACCTGACCCACGTCATGCGCGCCCAGGTGGGCCAGCCCATAGAGCTTGTGAATGGAAAGAACCAGCTTGCCCAAGCAACAATCTCTCTCCTCAGCAAACGCCGCGCCGAACTGACTATTTCTGAAGTCTATACAGAAGACAAGAGCAAGCCGGAACTCATTTTGGCCCAAGCGATCCCCCGCTTCAACCGGCTCGAATACATTTTAGAAAAAGCGACAGAACTCGACGCCACCCAATTCTGGCTGTTCCCGGGGATCTTTAGTGAAAAAGGGGAATTTAGCGAAAACCAACATCAACGGATGGCACAGCTCACCATCGCTGCCATGAAACAATGTGGACGGCTTGACCTGCCGCAGGTCCTCGTCAAACCGCCTCTTCTCAAATGGGAGCCCTTAGAAGGAATCCTTCTGTTCGGAGACACCGCTTCCGATGCCCCTCCCCTATCGGCAATCGATCTGACTCCCGCTCGCACAGTCCTGTTCATCGGACCTGAAAGGGGGTTCGATCCCCGAGAGACGGCGTTCCTGAAACAAACCCTCCGCGCCACCGGAGTCAGCCTCCATCGGAACATCCTACGCGTCGATACAGCGCCGCTCGTCGGCTTAAGCCTGCTTTCCCAAAGACAACTTTAAGCAATCCCTTGCGCCTGGGCATAGGCATCGATCGCGCGAAGGAACTCTTCTCGGCTAACGCCCGGATTGCCATCGCAAAATCGATTGGCGGCCTCACGCAGGGGCTCTAAAGCCTCAATCGCCCTGTGAGCCTCGATGTTAAAGAACATCTCGACCGCTTGAGGGATGGGCACCTGCCGAAGGTCTGCCTCCCCTTCGATATCAACACCTCGAAGACGGCCTTGGAGAACGGCTAAGACAAGACGCTGCGCCTTGCCTTGGTTGCAAATCCTCATCCCGCCATCATAACAATCTCTCAGCGCAGAAATCATGCTGTCTTTAGCATTGATCTGCTCATGTCCATTGAGCTGGGAGGCATAGATCCATAAGCGGCCGACGAACTCTGTTCCGGATACCTGCAGTTCTTCGATGCTGAACCTTTGACGATCGATCAGAGGGCCAAACCCCTCCCCTTCTTCTATTGGCCTTAAAAGAGCATTGCGCGCCAATTGTTTTTGTGGCGCAGGGAAGGCCTGAGAAGCATCGAGATAGGCGATAAACTCCGCTAAAGCCTGATTGATCCTATTGGGAGAAACAGCTCCTTGGCGCCTATATAACAGTTGGATGGCTTGTTTTGTCCGCCGATCGCGGTCTCCTTCGTGGATATTGATCCCTTCGCGCGCTGCACCTGGCCTAATCCCTCTTTGCCGACCTCTAACAAAATCAGCCCTTTCATTCGCCGGTACAGCTGCCACATTCTGAATCACCATGGCTCGATCATGGCCATGCATTCCCGGAGTGATCAACTGCCGCGCATGGCGGATGACATCTTCCCTCTGGTCCGCAGAGACTGCGGCCACTGCTCTGATCAGATCACTCGTACACCGTCCATTCATGTCTTCGGTCACCAAGGGAAGGACGTGCGCAATAATCCCTTCTCTTTCTACAAAAGGGACTGCAGCTAATGCTACAATAACATAACTTCTTAAAAACCCATTTCTCCCTTCTCTAAAAAATTGCCTGACCTGGGCCAAAAGCGCTTCTCTTTCCTGCGTCGGAACCTCTGCGATCGCCTTGATCAGAGCAGCCCTCTGCTTGCCAGTCATGCTTTCATTGATCAAAGGGCGGGCGTAATTAAGGACTTCCTCTCTTTGAGCTGCCGAAATGGCTGTAATCTCCCGAATAATGTCCCCTTTGCCTGACTCCAGTCCTTCCTCAAAAAGAAGCAAAAAACCATTGGCAGGGATCAAGGAACCCGCATAGCCAACAACCTCTTCCCTTTCTTCAAAAGGAATTAAAGCGACCGCTTCGAGCACCTCTTGAATTTCAAAACCATCGATTCCTGCAATAATCAATGGCTGGGCATCAGTAATCACCCGTGCACGTTCTTGAGCCGGAATTGCAGCTACCGCTCGTACGACGCCCTCCATTCCAAGCGGCCTGGATTGCCAAGACATTAAACCTCTAACATGAGCAAGGACGTCCTCCCTCTCTTGAGCCGGAACCGCTGCTACAGCCTGAATGAGCCTTCTCGCCTTATTGATTGCCTCTTCTGAAATGATCACTCGACGAGCGCGATCCAAGGGTACGATAGTGTCTGTAAAGATGAATGGGCGGACATGAGCAACAACATTCCCCCTTTCCTGAACAGGAACTGCCGCTACCTCCCTAATAAGCTCACTGATAC
>CAZEYJ010000035.1:0-17146 GCA_964516795.1 uncultured bacterium | reverse complement strand
GGAACCAACATGTCCTTCGAGCCACACAGATGAAGCAGTGGGATTTTAGTCTTTTTCAGAAGTGTGTTGTTCCTCATGTTGATGAGTGGATGGAGGCGATCGGTAAAGGAAAACAGTCTCAGGAAAGACCGCTGAAGCTCTTCCTTGCGATGAGCGATCACGATTTCACTGAAGAAGAAAAAACGTTTTTAAGGGCATATCGCGCGAGAAATGATTCAATGCAGGATGTTAAAGAACCGATGCCGATGCCGGTTTCTTTGCTTTCTCTTTTTTCTTCTGCGGAAGAGATTCCTGAAGGGAATGGGAATTTTACTTATGAGCAAGTCAAAAGAGAGATGAAGAATTATCGGAATACAAATAATAGATGGGAGCCCCTTCTGAGTCGAGTTATTATCCTGAAATTAGATGAGAAATTTCCTGAAACGCAGATCGATGGTGTGACGGGAAAAGAACACTTGGACCGGCTCCGGCCTCTTTTTGAGGCTGAGCTGGCAGAAATAGAAAGGGGATATCAACGCATCTGTGGCGTCTTGAGCGATCGCAATCCGCCTTCAATCCAAATCCCTGAGGATGAAGAGTTGCGCTCTTTGATCACAAAGCCATT
Source organism: uncultured bacterium (assembly GCA_964516795.1). Lineage (GTDB taxonomy): Bacteria > Chlamydiota > Chlamydiia > Chlamydiales > Rhabdochlamydiaceae > Acherontichlamydia. Next base: position 16,542 of record CAZEYJ010000035.1, on the reverse strand, counting down.
TCCCGTTATTTTTGCTTCAAGCGTTGTTAAACCGGCGCCTATTTCTCAGGCATATGCGTCCGAGTATGTGCTCCGCCAACCTGTCCCATTAGGGCCTGAAGGGTGCAACATCCTGTTCACCGATACGTTCGAGTCGCAAGAAAAGATCCGTCGCTTGTTGCCTCAAGCGCAAGGGATCGAACTCCATCTTATTTCAGAGCTCGACGTCGGCGATTTTCCGCTTTGCACGGCGCCATCGCAGGTAGAGCACTAGACTAGACGTCCTCCGCCATCGACGTAGACAATGGAGCCCGTTGCGTATTGGCACTGGACCAGATAGAGGACCGCTTGGGCGATATCTTCAGGTCTGCCGACCCGCTTGGCGGGCAAATGCTCTGCCGCATCGGCAAACGTTTTAAGCTTCTCCTGTTCCGTTAAAGTATCCCAAACAGGCGTGATCACCGTTCCGGGGGAAATCGCGTTGACGCGGATGGGGGAGAGCTCAAGGGCGAGCGCGCGGGTCAGCCCTTCGATAGCGGCGTTGATGGCGCTTCCTGTGGAAAAGTTAGGAAAAGGCCTGTGTGCCGCGCTTCCGCAAAAGAGGGTGATCGATCCCCCTTTTCTGATGTGCGGGGCGCCGTGTTTAGCCGCTAAATATTGCCCCCAGAACTTGCTGTCGAAAAAGCCTTTGGCCTGGTCCAACGGAAGTGTTAAGAAAGGCCCCATGAGAAAGTCGGCTGCTGTTGTCACCAAGTGGTCAAAAGAGCCTACCGACTTGAAAAACCGGGCGATCTCTTCTTCCTTGGTGATATCGAGGACATGGGTTTCAGCCTTGCCAATGCTCTTTTTTGCCTTTTCCAGCTTCTCCTGAGAGCGGCTGGCAATGACCACTTCATGGCCTAAGCTGTGGAGCAGCTGCGCTATGGCAAGCCCCATGCCAGAGCTCCCGCCGATCACGATTGTCTTCTGAGCCATCCTCGCCTCCTTAAAGGTTGTCTTGAGCTTTGGCGTTATTTCCAGTCGCCTGTTTTATGAAGTCCGTAGAAAGTTGAAAGCTCCGTTCTATAGTGGTATAAGGAGGTTTTAAGCGCCATGCAATAATCGGGAAGAGCTTGGAAAATCAAGTCATTAAATGTAACGTCTCCCGAAAGTCTAAACCCGTCGTCCCACTGAAATAGAGTGAAAACGCGACGTGTAAAAATGGGAGCAGCATTGGCAAAAACGATCGGTTCATTACATTTTTGCGGGACGAACCAATCGAGTTTGGAAGCGTCAACAAAATGAGACACTCCGCCAAACATATGAACTAAAAAATCGACGTCGTAGTTTTCAAAAAAGTATTTAGCCACTTCGACGCGCTGTCGGTGAGGAAAATCATCGGCATCTGAACACATGAAGACATCTCCATGTGCTGCTTGACAAGCGCGGTTTCGATTTCCGCCATCAGAGATAGGCTCATCCCATGTTAAAAGGGTAACAGAAAATGGCCACTGAGCCGTTGTAATCTGAAAGACAACCTCAGGCGAGACTAAATAGGCTTGGGATAATGAAATGACGACCTCGTTGGGAAGAACCGTTGATCGAGCATAGGCTTCTAAGACTCCTGTTAAGTAAATCGCATGTTTGTAATGACAAGGCACAATGACCGATATTGTCACAGATCGGGGTTCCTCCAGTCTTTCTACCCCAAATAGATTAATACCCGTGGCAAGGCTTATAAAAAAGAGGACACTGTGGAGCAGTTTCGTTATTGTGAACCTCGTGCTAGAGATCCTGCCGATCATGATTGTCTTTTGAGCCATTTGCGCCTCTTCGAGTAAGAAACTATTTATACCGAACTCGGCCTCAAAGTTGGAATTTTGCCGCACCGGCATCCCAGATTTTGAAGCTTGCAGCCCAGTTCGAGCCCAAGGGCTCTTCACCTGCTGTGCACTGCGAAGGTCTACCAGACCTTCTCGTGTCTTCGCAGCCCAGTTCGAGCCCAAGGGCTCTTCACCTGCTGTGCACTGCGAAGGTCTACCAGACCTTCTCGTGTCTTCGCAGCCCAACTTATTCAAGTTGAGCTGCTTCGCCGACGCTTCGCTGTTTCAAACTCTGAGCGCCGGACTTTACCAAATTCCAAGTTTGAGGCCGAGTTCGGTATGCGAATTCTCGATTCTCCAGGTTATTTCGGTATATTTTTTAATCTTGTTCGGCGCATTTTAAAAGGTGGGATTTTTTTGCGTTTTTGTTTAGCTTCCCATAAGTTAATATCGCACTGAAGTCCCATCCAAAATTCAGGCGATGTCCCTAAAGCATCGGCAAAATCCAAGGCAATTTCTTCAGTAATTGAGCGTTTACCGTGAATAATTGCGCTAAGTTTTGGCTGAGTCCAAGATCCTCCTAAATGAAGAGCAAATTCACTTTGTGAAATCTTCAATGGAATAAGAAACTCATCTAATAGAATTTTTCCTGGCTGAGTTGGTTTTCTATGTGTTGGAAGCATAAGGTTCCCTTAATGATAGTCAGTTATTTTTACTTCAGAGGCTCCTGGCTTATCGGCATGCCATTTAAAAATTACTCTGTATTGATCATTTACCCTAATGCTATGAAGTCCTTTTAGGTTCTTTTCGAGTTTTTCCAATCTGTTATTCGGTGGTATTTTCAAGTCATCCAATCGGTATGCTCTGTTAAGCATATCGAGTTTGATTTGAGTTTTCTCCCATAAAACAGGATGCAGACGCTTTAACGCTTTTTTGGATTTAACCCCATTATAGATGTCTTGTGTTTCTTCGTCTGCAAAGGAGATGATCAAAATTCGAAGTCCTTTTTTATACCGATATATCACAACTCGATATAATTGGAAAGTGTATAATTTTTATTTTAAATCGATTCGTAAACGATTTTAGATCTTTTTTGTGGGCGTGTAAATTCACTCGGGTTTCTTGAATTCGACAATTATCTTTTTTAATTTGCAGGTCTTTGTCGATTAAGATTTGCTTAGTTTCTCCCAAATGGGTTAAAATAACTGCAACAATATTTTTAGAGGTCGATCTATGATGGGATTATCTCCTGTAGGCCGTGGCAGGCCGGAAGATGAGTTCTTTTTTCCTCAGGGCGATCAGCCTACGCTTCACGCAGCTTTAGCTTTACAGCTTGTCGCGCTGATGATGAAGGCCGTGCTCAAAGTCAGTCAAACAGCGAACGACAATACACGCCGCACGCTGCAAGAGCATCTTGAGGGGCACCGGCGCAATGAGCAGATTCTAGAAAAATGCCGACAATCCTATCAGCACAACATTTTGAAGGCAGAGTTCAGACATGACATTGCACGCGCATGAGCTTTATTTATCCGAGTGGACAGAGTGGTTTAAATCTCAAGGGGAAAAGCCTTTCCGAGCAAAACAGGTCGTCCATTGGGCCTATGAGAGGCTGAAGACTGGATGGGAAGAGATGACCGATCTGAACAAACAGGTCAGGCAAAAGCTTTCAGAAGCGTTTCATTGGAAGAGCCTTTCTCAAGTTTCAGTCCAGCATTCGACCGATGGAGAGACGATCAAGTTCCTCTGGGAATTGTCAGACCATCAGCTCGTGGAGTCGGTCCTCATTTGTTCCGGCGACAGGCGGACTGTTTGCGTCTCGTCGCAGGTCGGATGCCCGGCCCGCTGTGCTTTTTGCGCTTCGGGAAAAGAGGGATTGATCCGTAACCTCACAGCCGGCGAGATCTTTGAACAAGTGTATGAGATCCACCGGTTTTTGCAGGAGAAAGGGGAGAGGGTCTCCCATGTTGTCTTCATGGGAATGGGCGAGCCTTTCGAAAATTACGATAATGTCTTGAAAGCAATCCATTTGCTCATCGATCCGCTCCGGTTGAACATTTCTCAAAGGCGGATCACCGTTTCGACTGTCGGTGTTGTCCAAGGGATTCGCCGTTTTATGGAAGAGGACCTTAAAGTCAACCTCGTCCTTTCGCTGCACGCTCCGAATCAGCATATCAGGAAAAAAATCATCCCTTATGCGCGACGCTATCAGCTTGAAGATGTGCTGAGCGCAATGATCGAGTATTCTCGGGCGACCCATCGGGATATCACCTATGAGTATACGTTGATTGCGGGGATCAACGACCGCGCCGAGCATGCAGAGGAGCTGGCCAGATTGGTCCGCGGACATCCCTGCACTGTCAACTTGATTCCTTACAATCCCGTTCCAGGGCTCAATCTCAACCGTCCGGCAAAAGAGGCGATCGAGATGTTCCGCGAGATATTGGAAAAGGAACGGATCGTCGTCACTTGGCGTTACACAAAAGGCAAAGATATTGCAGCGGCTTGCGGACAGCTCGCTCTCCAAAAGAAAGCGGAAACACCCGCTTTAGCCTTGATATAAATTCTCTGTAGAACAAAAATCGATAAAAAAGTATACAGTGTGGAAATGCATTTGTAAAAGGAACGGACTTTGAGCTTACCAATTGCCTTAACACTTTCTCGGATTTTGCTCGGGCCGCTGTTTCTTGTGGTCTATGTCTATTATGAGGACATTGGAGTCAGTCTTTCTTGGCTTCCTTATTTGCTCATCGCTCTGGCAGTTTGCTCTGAGCTTTCCGATCTGTTCGACGGGTTTATCGCCCGCAAACAAAAGAAGGTGACCGATCTTGGCAAGCTTCTCGACCCGATGGCAGATAGCATTTTCCGGCTTTCGGTCCTCCTCTCGTTTACCCAGGGCGCGATCCAACTGCCTATTTTGCTCGTTGCCGTCTTCTTTTATCGGGACACGATCATTAGCACGTTGCGCACTCTGTGCGCTCTCAAAGGATTTGCCTTGGCAGCCCGCCTTTCGGGCAAGATCAAAGCGGTGATCCAAGCCGTCGTCGGCTTCTTTATTTTGATCTTATTGATCCCTTATTCCCTCGGTTGTTTAGATTTGGGCTTCCTGCAGACGATCAGCTTTTATGCCGTATTGGTCGGGGCCATCTACACCGTCTATTCCGGTATAGAATACATCTACGCCTACCGCAAAGACATCAGAAAAGCTTTAGGAATTTCATAAAGCTTATATCCCCCTTCCACTTCAAAAAGAGTGAATCTATCGGCGTTGGGCAGTCGCTGAATTTAAGGTCCGCCTGCATCGCTAAACTTTTTTTAGTTTCGCTGCTTCGCCTGGCCTAAATTCAGGACTCCTCCTTGGTGTTTTTCATTCTTTTTGAACGGTTGCAGTATGCTTTGAGCAGATGTTTTGATAGAGGTTGGCATATTCAAGGGCCGGTTTTTTCCATGTAAAGTTGTATTGCATCCCATTGCGCATGAGCTCATGCCACCGATTGGGATCGTTAATGAAACAGGCCAATGCCCTGTCAAGGGCCCAGTAAACCCCTTGCTCATCGGGGTATTCAAATGTAAATCCATTGCGTTCCGGATAAGGTTTTTCCGAGGTGTCGATGTCGAACACAGTGTCGGCAAGCCCTCCTGTCAGACGTGCGATAGGGACCGTTCCATAGCGGAGCGAGATCAGTTGTGTCAGTCCGCACGGCTCAAACAAAGAGGGAATGACTACCATGTCGGCCCCTGCAAAGATCTGGTGGGCCAGCGCTTCGTCTTTATCGATCAGGATTGCAACCCGTCTGTTATGCGCGTGCTGTTCTTGCAAGGCTTGGAATTCTTTGATGATCTCAGGGATGGGGGATGAGCCGAGAAGAACGAATTGTCCCCCTTTTTCTAAAGTGCGTTGAAGCGCTGCTTTGATCAGCCGTGGGCTTTTTTGCGGTACAAGACGCGTCACGCAAGCGACGATCGGCTGGTCAGAGTCTTCGAGTTGGACGTGGCGGCGCAAATGGTATTTGTTCTCTTTTTTGCCGGCTAAAACGGGGGCCATGTGGTCGGTTGACCGGATGTTGTGGGTCTCATACTGTTTGGCTAGATAGCGGTCGGTGCAGGGGGTCCAAAACGTTTCGTCGATCCCATTTAAAATGCCCGAGAGCTTGTGCTGATAATTGATCAGTGTCGAATTCAAGGCGAAGCCGCCTTCGGGAGTCTGGATCTCTTTTTCGTAGTTGGGAGAAACAGTAGTGACCTGGTCTGCATAGACGATTCCCCCTTTAAGGAGATTGATCAGCATGGGGTGTTGGGGGTCTTGCATTTTGTCAGGGGAAAGATAGGCCTCTGCTTGGAGTCCGGCCCGCGAGAGTTGCGTCGGCGAGCAGCGCCCCTGATGTTCCAAATTGTGGATGGTAAGCACTGTCCCTTCGACGTGATAGCCAAGTTCGGCATACATTTCTTTGTAAAGAACGGCGATCAGGGCGGTCGGCCAGTCGTGGAGATGGAGGATATCGGGCTGCTTGTTCATTTTAAACAGGTAGGCGATCGCCGCTCCGCAAAAGTAGGTAAAGCGGTCGATATCGTCGCGCGATCCGTAGATCGCCCCGCGGTTGAAAAGTTTGCCGGGGTGGTGAGGCTCAATGAACTTGATGTTGAGATTTTCAAGTTGAGCGCTCCAGACCGTATTGGCGATGAGATCCGTTCCGTCCAATGAGAAAAGTTCTTTCTCTTCGATCGTCACATCCTTGAGATGGGAAAAGTCGATGCAGTCATACTTGGGAAGGATCACCTCGACGTGGTGTCCTAGCCGCTGCAGCTCCTGAGAAAGTCCGTAAACGACATCTCCTAAGCCGCCCGCTTTAGCAATAGGCGCCAGCTCTGATGCGATGTGGATGATCTGCATAACCCCTCTCTCTAGATTCTAGTTTTCTGTTTAAAGAGGATCGGCTATTTTGTTCTATCAGAAAATCTATCGAGGCTGCTATGCGCTTTCCGATTGTGATCTCATTCTATACGCAAGATACCCTCTATCAGCTGGAGGTGCAAAACCTGATCGCCTCCTGCGAGCAGTTTGGCATCGCATGCCAGATCGAGCCCATTTCCTCCTTCGGCAGCTGGGAGGTCAACTGTGCCTATAAACCTTTTTTTATCCATCGCAAGCTCCAGGAGCTGAAGCAGCCCGTTCTGTGGGTCGATGCCGATGGCGTCTTTAAAAGGACTCCAGAAACCCTCTCCCTTTTTTCCCACGACTTCGCCGTCCGGATCAATGAAGACGTCCCTATGGAGCATCCTTCCCGGGTCGTTTCATCGACCGTCTACGCTAACTATACGCCTAGGACCGACGCTCTCCTGCGCCTCTGGGCACAGCAATGCCATCGGGAGATCAATCGGGCTGGCCGTCAAGAAGAATTTTGGGACCAAATGGCCTTGCGCGACGCCCTTTACAGTCCAGAGAACGCTGCCTCATTCGTCTCGCTTCCTCTTACTTATACCAAAATCGTCGACCACCCCGGCGACCTCCAAAAGGCTCCAGACCCTGTGATCGAGCACTATCAGGCATCTCGCCGTTGTAAAAAACTAATTTGAAGTTGCAAAACTCTGATTGCGCGTGAAATTCACGTTTTTTGCCTCATATTCTTCTAGCTAGCTTTCGAATCAAAAAAATTAACTGTTGTTTAACTGCAAAAGTTTAATTTTTTGTTGTTGCGACTTAATGCGCTATCAACTGATTTCTTCTGTTGTCAGTTTCGAGGAGTTTGCTTTAGTTCTTTAAAAATGGCCCTGCGAGTTGACGAGAGCTGGGTCCCACGACGGAAGGAGTGGGAAGCGAACGCAACGAGCAGCCTGTGGCCTCAGATCGCACAGCAAAATCATAGCGCAGGATAGTCCGAAGGACGGCGAGCTAGTGTTACACACAGCTCGCATCCGAGCACACGATTTTGCAAAGCGAAATGAGGCTCAAGGGGCTGCGGAGACACGAGAAGGTCCGGTGGACCTTCGCAGTGCGAAGCAGGTGAAGCGGCCTTGGTCGCGAACCGGAAGCGGGGACAAGGGAACACTTGTCCCGACGGAAGCAAGGCGGCACTACTACAAAAAATAGTTATAAAATCTTGTCTCTTCTCCAGAGTAGAAAATCTCGTAGAAAATTGGCGTTGCAAAATATTCAACCGAAGTTTAGCATGGTGCCATTAAAGATTGACCCATTGACCTGATGGGGTGTCGCCAAGTGGTAAGGCAGCGGTTTTTGGTACCGCCATTCGGAGGTTCGAATCCTTCCACCCCAAATCAATGTTCCTTAAATCCTCTAGTTGATGAGCTAAAGGTTAGTTAAGGTAAAAAAACAACTACCCAACGATCCTCATGCCGGCTGACAACAGCTTCATGCTTTTTGCAGGGACATCCCATCCTGAGCTTGCTCGGGAGATAGCAAATTGCCTTGGTGTGGATCTTGGAAAAATGATCATCGAAACATTTCCAGATGGCGAGATAGGCGCTCAAATTTTAGAGAGCGTCCGTGGCCGGGATGTCTTCGTCCTGCAATCTATCGCACGACGTCCCAGTTTCTATCTCATGGAATTGTTAATTTTAGTCGATGCTTTAAAACGGTCGTCAGCCCGTTCCATTAATGTCGTCATTTCCTACTTTGGATATGCGCGGCAAGACCGGAGGGGGAGGGGACGCGAGCCCGTCACAGCCAAGCTCGTTGCGAACTTGCTGGAAAAGGCAGGCGTCACCCGTGTTCTGACGATGGATTTGCATACAGAGCAGATCCAGGGATTTTTCGATATCCCTCTCGACAATCTCTATGCGCGTCCAGTTCTTCTGGAAGCGGTAAAGAAGTTAGAGTTGGAGCGGTGCGTTGTTGTAACGCCTGATATCGGAAGCATCCGCTTAGCGCGGTCTTTTGCCGAAGGGTTGAAAGTCGATCTAGCGATCGTTGACAAGCGTCGAGTGAATGCAAAACAGGTCGAGATGAGCGCCCTGATCGGCGATGTCGAAGGAAGAGATGTTCTTCTTGTCGACGATATGTGTTCGACAGGGGGAACGCTAAAGACCGCTTCATTCGTGTGTAAGCAAGCTGGCGCAAAACGGATTGTTGCCGCAGTGACCCACGGATTGTTAGTCGGGAAAGCGTTCGAGGAAAGTGCGATTGAGAAGATGCTAATGACCAATACTGTCCCCATTGAACAGGGGATGGATCTCAATAGGATCGAAATTGTGTCGATCGCTCCTTTATTTAGCAAAGCAATAGACTATATTGTCGGCGCTAAGTCAATTTCCTCTCTCTACGGTTAATCTCGACTTTGCAACTTTTTAGGATCGAAGGCCTCGAGGTATTTGCCTTCTGAGGAGTTAATTTAAATAGGCAGGGGTTAGTTAACCCCTTCCTATTTAAATTAATCTCCTAAGTTCGACCTGCGGGCGAATGTCAGAGGTCAAATAGACGAGGCAGGTTCTCCTAAAAAGTTGCAAAGTCGAGATAATTTGAAAATGAATCCATGCTGTCTCAAGGCATGAAGTATTAATATTTGGAGAAAATTATGAAACTCATAGTGAAATCGCGCGATGGTGAAAAGAAAGGCGATATCAAGCAGATCCGACGAGCAGGCAATATTCCTGCGATCATTTATTCCTCTAGTTCCAAGCCGGAGAAGATGATTGTCGATGGCGTTGAATTTCGCGCTATCCTGCGAGGCGTCCTTCCAGGGCAGCTCCCTACGACGGTTTTTGTTCTGAACGATGGAAAGAAAGAAAGAAAAGCGATCATCAAGGATATCCAATATCATCTGACAACTTATCAAGTTTCCCATATCGACTTTGAAGAGTTGGTTGATCATGTTCCTGTGAACGTTAAAGTTCCTGTTAATTGCACGGGCGTTGTCGACTGCGTAGGGATTAAACTAGGCGGTTTTCTCCGCCAGGTGATGCGCCATGTGAAGGTCGAGTGCCTGCCAAAGCACATCCCTTCTGAGTTTCTAGTCGATGTCCGCGATTTGGGAATCCGTCAGTCTAAACGGCTTAAAGATATTTCGATGCCGCAAGGAGTACGGCCTCTTGCTGCTACGGACGAAGTGATCGTTGTTATTGCGAAGCGATAGGTTTACCGCGTGTAGGAAGGTTTTGTGAATTTGGACTCTGCGAGACACAGCCAAATCGAAGCTTTGCGTTCCGAACGAGAAGTCCCTTCCCCTAGTGGGAAGGGCGACGAGGAGGGTCGATTTAGCAAAGTCGGAGCCAGTCCAAATTCACAAAACCTGAGGGAGCGCGGTATATGGTGAGTGAATCTCCCTTTTTGATTGTAGGGCTGGGCAACCCGGGCGATGCTTATCGCAACACCCGCCATAATGCGGGCTTCGAGGTTGTCAGCTTCTTTGCAAAACAGAGGGAGATGAAATTTCGACACGCGTCGAACCTGATCGGCGAGTTCGCCCAAGGCGAAATCGAAGGTCAAAAGTTGTTCTTGTTGTTGCCGACAACATTCATGAACAGCAGCGGCGATGCGGTCAGAAGATGTCTAGACTATTATAAGGTGCCTGTCCACCAGCTGCTTATCGTCTGTGACGATATTGCGCTTCCTTTGGGGACTATGAGGATTCGGGCCAAGGGAAGTTCAGGCGGGCATAATGGTCTAAAAAGTGTAGAGGCGCATTTGCATACAGACCACTACATGCGGCTTCGAATCGGAGTCGGTGCTGCTTCCGGAAACGATCTGATCGATCATGTTCTGGGAAAGTTTACCGCTGAAGAGAGGCAGATCGTGGATGAGATGGTCGTTAAAGCAGCGGAGGTCCTTTTGCTTTATGTGCAGAAGGGGAGCGCGGCCGCAATGCAGAAAGCCAATGCGCGGGAAGTTAAACGAGAATCTGAAAATCAGGAGAAATAACGATGGCAAAACAAAAAAGTCATCTTTACGAAGGGATGTACATCCTGAGCGCAACACTCAGCGATGATGCGCGCCAAAAGGCATTGGACAAGGTGACGTCAAGCATCGAAGGACGCGGTGGAGAGCTCCACAAGACTTTCGATCAAGGTCGTAGAAAATTAGCTTATGAGATCAACGGACGCAGAGAAGGCTACTATTACCTTCTTTATTTCTCTGTTCCAACAGCTGTGATGACAGAGCTGTGGAGAGAGTACCATTTGAACGAAGACCTCTTGCGCTTTATGACGCTGCGCACAGAGAAAGTTCCAGAAAAAATCGAATTTAAACCCATTATCCAAGAGTAGGGGGGACGATGACTATTGCACCAAAAAAATTTGCCCCGGTCGAAGGGTTTTTTGTTAAGAAACGCAAACAGTGTCCATTCACTGCAGCTGGGGTACGCCATATCGATTACAAAGATATCCAAACTCTAGGCCAGTTTATTACGGAGAGAGGGAAAATTATCCCGCGCCGCATTACAGGAGTATCTGCCTATCATCAACGGCAGCTTGCTCAAGCTATTAAAAGAGCGCGGCATATGGCACTGTTGCCATTTGTTGCCCAAGATTAAGCTGAAGTGGAGAATATCATATGGGTAATCAATTATTACTAGTCGAAGATGTCGAAGACTTAGGCCGCAGCGGAGATCTCGTTTCCGTTAAGCCGGGCTACGCGCGCAATTTCCTGATCCCGCAAAAAAAAGCGGTGATCGCAGATAAGTTCACCTTGCGCCTTCAAGCCCGCCTTAAAGAAGAGCGCGCTAAACAAGCAGAGGTCGATAAACAAGAATCTACAGAGCTTGCACAGAAGATCGATGGAATGGTCTTTACGATTGAAGTAAAGGTCGATCCGGATGGTCATATGTATGGATCTGTCTCAACCTTGGATATCGTTCGCCTGTTTGAAAACGAAGGGATCAAGATCGAAAGACGCAATGTCGTCCTTCTTCATCCGATCAAGCAGCTCGGCGTTTATCCGATCGCTTTGAAACTCAAAGAAGGTGTGCCGGCTCAGATCACGCTGAGAGTGATGAGCGAAGCACAAATAGCAGAAGAAGGGAATGCCTAGTCTGTCACAAACTTCTTCCTCTTCTCTCTGCGAGAAGAGGAAGAAGGATTTTTTGACTTTGTTCTCACCGGCGAAGCTCAATCTATTTTTCCGCGTCCTTCATCGGCGCGATGATGGGTTTCATGAGATCGCCTCTCTTTACCAAGCCATCTCGCTTGGCGATAAGCTCACTGTGTCTTTGGCAGAAGAGGACCGCTTAACGTGCGATGACCCTTCTCTTCCTTGCGACAACAGCAATCTCATTTTAAAAGCGTTGGCAGTGTTTCGCGAGCAGACCGGTTATCACTTTCCTGTCCATGTCCATGTGGAAAAAAACGTGCCGATACGGGCAGGCCTTGGAGGGGGAAGCGGTAATGCAGCAACGATGATCTGGGCCTTGAACGCCCTTGCTCCTCAGGCTGCGCCTGTTGAGGAGATGGCGCGTTGGGCTGGAAGGTTTAGTTCTGACGCCCCGTTCTTTTTTTCAAATGGGACAGCCTATTGCACGGGAAGAGGGGAACGGATTCAAAACATTGAGGGGATGGCGCCGGCTGCAGTATGGATCGCAAAACCTCAAGAAGGCCTTTCTACTCCTCTTGTTTATGGGCAGTGTCGCCCTTCAGAATTCCTTCAAAGGGATCCGAAGACGTTATTGCGCGAGCTGCTCAGCGGCAAACCATCTTATGTGAACGATTTGGAAATTCCTGCGTTTGCTCTGCAGCCACGCCTGGCCAGGCTGAAAGAAGAGTTGAAGGAGATGGGATTTTCCCATGTTGCAATGACAGGGAGCGGAACGGCTTTTTTTTGCCTAGGGGATTGCCAAAATCCTTATTTACCCGGAGTCAAGTTCTATCCCGCTGCATTTCACTTCCGCAGCACGGGAAGCTGGTATGAATTTCCGGAAGTTTGATAGAGTAGTCAATATGTAGTGGGGGATGTGTTTTCTTATGTCATGGAATAAAGATCGATTGATTGTTGTGACAGGGGCTGCAGGATTTATTGGTTCTGCCTGCGTGAGATATCTGAATGATCAGGGGTTGACCAATTTGCTCCTTGTCGATGACATCAAAAAAACAGAGAAGTGGAAAAACCTTCTCAATAAGAAGTGTTCCGACTTCATCTCCCGCTATGAATTGTTTGATTGGCTGAAAGGCAAAGAAGGGCAGATCGGGGCCTTTATCCATTTGGGCGCTTGTTCCGATACCATGGAGACAGATGGCAATTATTTGATGGAAAATAATTTCCGCTACTCTGTCCGCTTGGCCGAATATGCGCTGCAACATGGCCATCGCTTCATCTACGCTTCTTCAGCGGCGACGTATGGCGATGGGACCCAAGGGTTCATCGACGATCATGATTCAATTGAGACCCTCAAACCGCTCAACTTATACGGATTTTCTAAATACTATTTTGACCTTTGGCTGAAGCAGAAAGGACTGCTTGACCGCGTGGTCGGCCTGAAGTATTTTAACGTCTATGGCCCGAATGAAAACCACAAAGGGCGGATGGCCTCGATGGTCTATAAGATGCTGCCGGTTGCTTTACATGAAGGGGCCATCAAACTGTTTAAATCCTCAGAGCCTGAACGGTTCGCGGACGGAGAGCAGTGTCGCGACTTTATTTATGTCAAAGATGCCGCGCGCATGACTTGCGGCTTTCTCGAAAATCAATTAACTGGCATTTTCAATATCGGATCTGGCAAGACAACAACTTGGAACCAGTTGGCCTCCGCTTTGTTCAAGGCGCTTGGCAAACCTGCCAATATCGCCTATGTTCCTATGCCGGAGGGGTTGATCGGCCAGTACCAAAATTATACGTGCGCCCAGATGGCGAAGTATCAACAGCAAACGGGCTCTTCCTGCCTCTACTCAATCGAGGAAGGCGTCGCCGATTACGTTGGAAACTATTTATTGAAGGATGAACGATGGTAAAGCTTAGCGGGATGTTGAGCCGGTTCAGTCCGGTGAAGGTGCTCGTCATCGGCGATTTTATGCTCGATGCCTATACGACCGGCAAAGTGAAGAGGATCTCACCTGAGGCTCCCGTTTCCGTCCTTCATGTGCAGAAGGAAGAGAGCAGGCCCGGCGGCGCCGGAAACGTCGTTCTCAACCTCGTTTCCTTAGGAGCAAAAGTTGTTGCCGTCGGCAGGATCGGTTACGATCTCGCCGGAGAGCAGCTGCGCGATCTGCTGGACACAGAAGGGGTCGATACGGAGAATATGCTCCTTCAGAAAGGTTATAAGACCCCCGTCAAAAACCGCTTGATCGCAGACTCCCAGCAAATTCTGCGAGTTGACTTTGAAACGGTAAGCCCGCTTGTCGATGAGCTGGAAGCTGAAGTCCTTGAGAGGATCTCTCCGCTTTTAGATAAAGTGAACATTGTGGCGATCTCCGACTATGGCAAAGGCTTTTTGTCCCGTTCCATTCTCAAACGAGTGATCGAGATAGCCCGACAAAAAGAGATCCCCGTGATCGTTGATCCCAAGGGAGATGATTTTTCTAAATATCATGGCGCGACGATCATTAAACCAAACCTCTCGGAAGCGTACGCCGCCGCCAAGATGCCTTTGGAAGAGCCGCTTGAGCATGTCGCTTCCCATATTCTCAGGACCAGTGGTGTTGAGATGGTCTTGATCACTCGCTCCGAAGCGGGGATCTCCCTGTTCAATCAAACGGGCGTTCGGACCGATTTTCCCGTCCGCTCCAAAGAGGTCAAGGATGTCACGGGGGCAGGCGACACAGTCCTTGCTATGATCAGTTTGGCATTGGCAAACAAGCTGGATATCCGTTATGGCGCCCAGCTCGCTAACATCGCAGCGGGAATGGTCATCGAACGCCTTGGCTGCGCCCGGATCAATTTGTCTGAGATGGCAGAGCGGCTCCTCGAATATGACGTCGAGAACAAGATCTTTGATGAGGAGCACCTTTATGCCCTTCAGCAAGCCTTGAAAGGCAAGAGGTATTCCGTCTTGGGGCTCGACAGCACGCAAGAGATGTCGACGGCCCTTTTCCGTGCCTTGAGAAAATTGGCTTCCCGCGATGAAGAGAAAAAACTGATCGTCTATGTCCGCGACAGCGATCCCGACGCGGAGTTCATTTCCCTCCTTTCTTCTCTAGCAGAAGTCGACTTCATCGTCTTGCAATGCGAAAGCTTGAAGAACCTGTGCGAGATCATCCATCCCCATCAGGTCTTCGTCATGGAAGAGGACAAGTTAGTTGCCCTCGACCATGCAACGGCTCTTTTGGCCCGCGTGCGCGACTCGGTCCCCGTCTGCTCTTAGAGGCTATCGACGAAACCCAAGTTCGTAGACAGTCTCTTAATCGATATCCATATCGATATCAAAAGGCCCGGGCCAAGTCTCGCCGACGAGATCATCATAAACGGGAACGGGGAACTCGCAGGGCAGATCGACATTCATTCTTTCAATTTCCTTATCAAGGTGGGAAATAAATTCCTGGGCAGCTTCTTGCCGTTCATTGGCTTGGTGCATTGCACAGTTCCATCGTCTTTCAGTGTTTTGAATTTTCCCGAGCAACTCTTCTTGCTTTGAAGGGACGAGCTGCTCGGAATAGTTCTCCCAGTTGTGCATCACGCCATTGATGGTGTCTTGGGCGTATTGAAGGAGGTCTTTGGTAGAAGATTCTTGCTTTGGAATAGGAAAAGAAAGGGGATAGAGGGGCATGAGGAAGGGGATATCTTCAAAGGGAACACACTGCATCGCTTGAATGAAAGCTTGACCGATTCTTGTCTTAAGATCTTGGTTTTGGTTGGTTTCTTCCTGTTTGGCTGTTTTATAGATTTGAGTGTTCAACTCAAATTGATTAAGTGAAGATTGATAGGTTTTGATCGACAGTGAGATTGTTTGGCGGATCTCTTCAGGACGGAAATTCTGCCGCGTACACTTAAAGAACTCTCTTTTCAATAGAACCACATACCGGTCGATCATTCTGGAGTGGGCGTGTTGGGCATGCAGGGGAATATGAAGGTTTTTCAGTTTTGCTTCTGCAGCAAAGCCAGCAATGGCATCTTTGAGTTCGATGTTTAATTTTATCAATTCCTCATCGGAGAGCGGCTGCTCCGAGACAGAAAGCGGAAGGGAAGAGGAAGGAAGGGGGGCTATTTGTGGGGCCATGATTTTGAGTCCTAGTTAATTGTTTTAGGGAAAGAAGGAAATTTGTCTCGGAGGTCTTTATGCATCTTGTGAATAGCCTCATTGACTTGACGGAGAACAAGCTCTGGGCTTTGCTGATATGGTAGAGTCATCTAGCTTACTTCGGGGAATTCTACTGTGATGGTTTCTGCAACAGACCCAATGGTGTCCATGGCTTTTAGATAAGCTGTCATTGGAGAGATCGCATTTTCTTTATCCAGCGTCAGCTGGCCGACCAAGACTGTTTCAGCAAGGGCTAGCCTTTCCAGATAAGGCTCATGTTGGATATGGGGCAATCGGTCGACAAGGATTTCCCAATCGCATAGGGTTCTGTCAATCTCATCTCGGGTGATTTGGAATAGGCATTCGGCAGGAGGCTTTTCCTTTGGCGCCGGAGTTGAGAGGTTGAATGGATGCGTTAGAGGTGGCATGCCATCATAGTCAATGGCAGGCGGGATCGCCTCGCAGAAAGCAAAATCCATACTCTGCAGGAAAGTGTTGCCCAGCCTGCTTTTCAGGTCTTGGTTTTGAGTGGTTTCTTGATGCTTGGCCGCTTTGTAGGCCTGATGCTGGGTTGAAAAATCTTTGAGCAGTCCTTGATAGGTTTTCATTGATTGGTGAAATTGGGCGCGCATTTCCGCGGGGTTGAGCTTCTC
>CAZEYJ010000034.1:0-6731 GCA_964516795.1 uncultured bacterium | reverse complement strand
TGGAGGCATACGCCTTCTTTCTGAGGACCTGGAGGAGATTTTTTCGATCATTATCTCAAAGCCATCGTTCATTGAAATTGTTAAGGATTTCCGCGAAGCCAAGTTGCCAGGCGTAGAAGTGGCAGCGCCAACTAGGTAGAGAGGAGAAGATCATGCTAGCGCACGAGAAGAAAATTCTTGAGTATGAAAAGACGATTGCTCAGTTAAAAGGGCAGAATCAAGACAGGGGACTTCTCTCCGATGAGGAGATCGCCAAGCTTGAAAAGAAGCTCGACGAGCTGCGCAGCCAGATCTATTCTCAGCTCACTCCATGGGAAAGGGTAACGATTTCCCGCCATCCGGCCCGTCCTCGCTCAATTGATTATATCCGTTGTATGTGCGAAGACTTTACAGAAATCTTCGGCGACCGCCTGTTTAGGGACGACCCTTCGATCATTGCGGGATTTGCTAAGATCGGCGGAGTGAAGTTCATGGTGATCGGACAGGAAAAAGGGTGCGATACGGAAAGCCGCCTTCACCGCAATTTTGGAATGCCCCATCCGGAAGGGTATCGCAAAGCGATGCGCTGCATGCGCCTTGCCGCCAAATTCAAACTTCCTGTGTTGACCTTGTTGGACACTCCGGGCGCTTATCCTGGCCTTGCTGCCGAAGAGAGGGGACAAGGATGGGCGATTGCAAACAACTTATGGGAAATGGCCCGCTTGCAGACCCCGATCATCGTTCTTCTGATCGGCGAAGGCTGTTCCGGCGGGGCTTTAGGCATGGGGGTCGGCGATGTCGTGGCGATGCTGGAGCATTCTTATTATTCTGTGATCTCTCCTGAGGGCTGCGCATCGATCCTTTACAAAGACGCAGGCAAGAATGAGATTGCAGCCCAATCATTGAAAATGCATGGCGAAGACCTTTTGAAGCTCAATATTGTCGATGCGGTGATCGAGGAGCCTCTGGGAGGAGCTCATCACAATCCGGCTGAAGTTTATGCAAAAGTCAAACAATTTGTTGTGGACCAGTGGAATGTTCTAAAGGCGATCGCTCCGGATGTCTTGATCGAGCAGCGGTATCAAAAATTTCGCCGCATGGGCAAGTTTGTCGTAGAAGAGAAGCCTTCAGTGATGTAAACTGGGTGATTTAAAGTGGACCAGATATGAAATTACTCCTTCAGGCTGCGCTGCGCAGCCGCAAGCATTTATCTCTTCTGATTGTCACCTTTCTGACCCTTTTTGCTTTGACGATAGCAAGCCAGATGGAGATGTTTTCCCTTGGTATTCTTTCGAATAACGGGGCTGATTTTTTCTCTCTCTTTTCTTCAGAGAAGGTCGAAGTGGGATCTCCGGAAAAAGTCTCCTTTCAGCAGGTTCAGGAAAAATGGTCAGCTATTGATGCGGATGGCACGGGAGTGATCACGAAGCAGCAAGCAGCGGCTTACCTGGCCAAGCAAAAAGAGACCAATCCACTGAATTGGATCTTGGCCAAGGTGAAGCAAGAGTTCAGTTTTTCCAGCAATATCAATGCGCTGGTCCTCGTGTTGCTTTGCGTCGCCGTCTTCAAGGCCATCTGGCTGTTTGCCAGCCGTTATACAACACAGCTGCTTGCCATCCGCGTCAACCGCGATTTGAGGCAGCAGTATTTCGAGCACATCCAGTCCTTGCCGATGAGCTTCTATCAGCGGCATAACATTGGCTCGCTTTCTTCGCGCGTTGTGGGGGATGCAGGCCAGATTGCGACCTCGATCAACTCCTGGATCACAAACTATCTGCAGACGCCGTTTACCATCATCACCTGTTTGTCGATGTGTTTTTACCTCTCATGGCAGCTTTCCCTTGTGATCTTCTTCGGAGTTCCCCTCATCATTATTCCGATTGTCTTTTTAGCTCGCCGAGTGAAGAGGGTTTCCCGCCAGCTCCAGACCAATCAGGAGCGGTTTGCGAACGTGCTGATCGATTTTTTAGCGGGGGTCCAGACAGTCAAGATCTTTGCGATGGAGGCTTTTTCACTCAAAAAGTATAAAGAGCAGAATGACAGGATGGCGGTCCTTGAGAGCAAGACAGCCAAATACGGCCTTTTGACCCGTCCCATTCTGCATGCCATCACAACGATCTGTTTAGCATCCGTTGTCCTTTTTGGGCTCTATACTTTGTCAATGAGTATTTCCCAGCTGATCGTTTTCTGCGGACTGCTTCAGTTGATTTATGAGCCTGTTAAGAAGTTTGCCGATGAGAACGCTAACATCCAGAGGGGGATCGTCGCTGCCGAAAGGATGTTTGAGGTGCTCCATCTCAAGCCCGATATCGAAGATCGCGTCGGCGCAGAACAGATGAGCGGTTTTTCTAGCGTTATTGAATTTGACCATGTCTGGTTCCGTTATCAGGATGATTGGGTCCTTAGAGACCTTTCCTTTACTGTAAAAAAAGGGGAGACCGTAGCGATCGTCGGACCGACGGGAGCAGGAAAGTCGACTATCGTTCAATTATTGCCCCGCCTTTACGAAGTGCAGAAAGGGGAGATCCGGATCGACGGGAAGCCGCTTAGCGCTTTCACGCAAAAATCCCTCAGAGAAAATATCTCGTTTGTCTCTCAAAAGCCGTTTCTCTTTTTTGATACGGTAGCTGCCAACATCGCTTACGGGCAGAGTTTTACCCGAGAGGCGATCGAAAGCGCAGCTAAGAGGGCCCATGCGGATGAGTTTATCTGCAGGATGCCTCAAAAATATGATTCGATGCTTGCGGAGGCAGGACAGAACTTGTCGGGAGGCCAGCAGCAGCGTTTAGCGATTGCACGGGCCTTGGTCAAACGCGCTCCGATCCTGATCCTTGACGAAGCGACTTCTTCTTTAGACGGGATCAGCGAGCTGCATATTAAAAATGCGATCGCCAACTTGCATGGCGAAGTCACCCAGATCCTGATTGCCCATCGGTTGTCCACGATCGAGCATGCAGATAAGATCATCTATCTAGAAAGAGGCGTTAAGATCGCAGAAGGAACAAAGGATGAGCTCCTCAAAAATTGCGAGCCGTTCCGCCGGATGTGGGAAGCCCTTTACAATATAGAACGGAATGAACGGGAAGGAGAGGCCAATCTTTCTCTTCCTATTGCTTAACGCTTTTTATGCCAATTCAGATCTTTCCAGATCTTTCTGAAATTTCAAGCAGATTTAAAGGCGTTTTGCTCGATGCCTATGGCGTCTTTTGGGGCGGCAACGGGATCGGGCTTCTGCCTGGTGCAAGAGAAAAGATGGAGTCCCTTGTCCTTCAAGGGAAAACGGTAGGGATCTTATCGAATTCAACTCAGTTGCCCGCTAAGGAAGCTGACAAGTATTTTCACAGCGGCATCGAGCAAGGAAAACATTATCATTTTCTGCTGACGTCGGGCGGAGCGGCGCGAGATCTCTTTTTGAACCGTCGATTGCCTTTTGAGACACCAAGATCCCAATTTTGGCTGTTTGGAAAGCCCCATCCTAAATTTTCTTCCCATGAAGCGATTTTTAGAGGGACTAGCTATAAGGAAACTTCCGATATCCATCAGGCCGATTTTATTTATCTTTCTATTCCTCACCGCAATGGGGAGGACCAGATCGATCCCGGTATTTTCAGAGAAGAACTAGAACAGGTCAAGCTTTATCAACTGCCGATGGTCTGTGCGAACCCAGACCAATTTGCCCATGAGGGAAGCCCTTCTTGCGCAGTCGTCAGGCAAGGAAGCATCGCAGCCCTCTATGAGAACATGGGAGGCCAGGTCGTTTATATCGGCAAGCCTTATCCGCTTGCCTATGCAATGGCGTTGGAGCAATTCCAGCTGTATGGCCTTGAAGATCCGGCAATGATGTTAATGGTTGGAGATACTCCTGAAACAGACATTAGGGGAGCTTGTCGTATCGGCATGCCCTCAGCGTTGGTGACACAGTCCGGTATCATGGGAGATAGGGTCTTTCGCAGCGGGCTGGAAAAAGCGCTGAACGATCTGCCCGCAAGTGATAAGCCCACCTACCTTATTGAGCGGTTCCAATGACTTTTAGCCTCCATCCCAATCTTGAATGCAAAGCGGTCGTGGCCGATCTGCCCCTTTGCCGCGTTTTACTTGAAGATGAGAAACATTATCCTTGGCTCCTTTTAGTTCCCCGATTGCCTGGGATTTCAAGGATCATGGACATGCCTTTTTCTGCCCAGCTTCGACTTCTTCGAGAGTTAGATGATGTGCAGAAGATGATGTGGCAGGAATTTCAACCGACACAGCTCAATGTGGCTGCGATCGGGAATAAAACACCTCAGCTCCACATCCATGTGATTGCACGTTATGAGAGCGATCCTGCTTGGCCGGGCACCGTTTGGGACCATCCGGTCCGCTGTCCTTATGACGAAGCGGCAAAAAGCGCTTTGCTTGCAAAGTTAAAGCTGAGGTTACGACAAGCGTCCGCCTGCGACGGCTTCCATCTGATCGGGGACGATCAAAATGATATCCCCATTTTCGTCGGGAACACCAAGGGTCAAGACCTCTGACATGAAGGGGCCGATTTGCCGCGGTGGAAAATTAACGACCGCAAGCACCTGTTTTCCCATCAGATCTTCTTTGGTGTAGCGGCGCGTGATCTGGGCGCTCGATTTTTTGATGCCGATCGGCCCCCCAAAATCAATGGTGAGCTTATAAGCCGGTTTTCTTGCTTCAGGGAAATCTTCTGCGAGGAGGATTTTTCCGACACGGATGTCGATCTTGAGAAATTCATCAAATGTGGCCATAGAATTCCTATCGCGTTAAAAGTCCAAGTTTTTCGAAAGACTGCTTCAGCTCATTATTTTCAGGTTTGTCAAAGGCTCCTGTTGAATCGAGCCAGGAGACATAGCTTTTAGGGACTTCAGAAAGAGGTTTTCCTTGATGCTTGCCAAACGGCATTTTAGCAAAGGCTTGCGGCTTGCCGAGCAGCTCGATCACCGTTTCCATGGACAAGTCATCGATCATAGAAGAGAAGACTTGGTGGAGGACGATCACGTCATCGAGGGCGCGGTGGGCGTTGTTGGCGGGAAATCCATAAACCTCTCTTAAGTTCTGCAACGTGTGGCGCGGCAGATCGGACCGGTATTTGCGCGACCATTTTAAGGTGTCGATATAAGCAAATGTGGGAAGCTCAACGTCGGCCCGTTTGAACTCAGCTTCGAGAAAGAGCTTATCGAAGCTGTCGTTATTGTGCGCGATAAGCACTGTATTTTCAGGGCAGAACTCTAAAAAAAGCTGTGCGACCTCTTTGAAGCTCAGCGCACTTGCGACCATGGCATCTGTAATGTGGTGGACGGCGCTCGCTTCAGGAGGGATTGGAACCCCTGGGTTGATCAGATGGACAAAGGAGCGGTTTTCGATCGGATCGAACGCGGCGATTTCAACGATTCTGTCTTTATCGGAACGCACTCCTGTCGTTTCCGTGTCATAGTAAATGGGGCGCAAAGGCATAAGCAACTCCTGTCAGGATTCCGGTAGCATACACAAAAGGAGGATTTTTCGATGAGGTATTTTCCTGTCGAAAAAATTGCATGAATAGATCGGATTCTGGTATCAATTTTCTTTTCCAATAAAAGGAGAGTGCAATGCGAAAGGTTTTCAGCGCTGTATGTGTCGTGTTAGTGATATGGGGAGGAGCGCTCTCTATGCCGGTTCAAGCCGCAGTGCGGGAGCCTGCTTGCGCAGTCTATTTTTCTCCTGAAGATGGGCTTGCAGAGAAGTTGATCGAACGCATCCATGCAGAAAAGCAGAGCATCTGCGCGGCGGTCTACTGTTTAATGCACGCAGGAATCGCCAAAGCGCTCAATGAGGCTAAAGAGCGTGGCGTCGATGTGGAGGTCATTGTCGATCGGTATTCGATCAAAGCCCGCTCGCCGGTTGCTAAAATGGTGGAAAAAGGAGTTCCCGTTTATGTGTGGAATCCTGCCGATAATCCAGCTCAATCGGGCAAAAAAGGGGCCAGGCGCAAATCATTGATGCATGACAAGTTCTGCATCTTTGGCAATCACACTGTATGGACCGGATCGTTTAATTTTACGCGGGAAGCTAGCATTGCTAATCGGGAGAACGCTGTTGTGCTCGCCGATCGGGCCATTGCCGAGAGCTTTTTGAAGGAGTTTCAGGCCATTAAAGAAGGAGGGTGTTGCCCCTATGTCGAGTTTGTCAAGTAAAAGCCGAGTCGGGCAAGAGTTGCTGTTGCTTCCTCGTAGGCTTTGAGCAGGTAGGGATCGCTTGGCTGTTCTTCGATGGGGACCCACTTGATCCCTAAGTGGTCTTGATCATATGCCATATTTTGGCCGTTGCTCAAAGTCAGCACGACGGTGTTCTTTGTATCCGTTGGAACATGGGGCCCCCAGGCCGAATCGGGGAAATAGGTCGAATAGGTCCCAAGCTGGGCAATAGGGCAGACATCCAGGCCGCACTCGGCTTTAGCCTTCCGGACAGCGCACTGGTAAAACGATTCCCCTTTAAAGATCCGTCCTCCCGGCATCCACCATAATCCTTGGACCGGAGGGTTGCCTCGCAGGACCATCAGGTAAGCTTTTTTTTCAAAATCATAGATGAAGACGTCGACGCAGGAAATGCTCATCGATTGGATGATCTGAGCGTAGACCGAAGCGGGGACCTCCTTAACGAGGGGGATCTCTTCCGAGTCGCAATAAGTGAGGTGGTGAGGTTCTGTTTTCGGAGAAAATTCGCGCAAGGTTTCGAAGGCCGCTTGCCTGATCTGATGGGAAAACTGGTGC
>CAZEYJ010000033.1:0-4188 GCA_964516795.1 uncultured bacterium | reverse complement strand
TCTTCTTCTTCTTCTTCTTTGCCCCCGAAAGTCTCATGTAATTGGGTCTCCCAATCTGGTTTTAGCTCTGAAGACTCCCCTGCGATTTCCCATTTCAGTTTCTCTGCGATCAACGCGAGGATCTGTTCTTCTCGTTCTTTTTCCAGTTTCGCGTATCCTTCTATAAGTTGTTCGTCAGAAAAGTCTTCATTAAGTTCTTTATTTACTTCTAATTTCTCCAGTCGTTGGGAAATTCCTTCTATCCCAGCTTCTTCGTCGCCGACTTCAATTAGGTTAATTTCTTTAGCGTAGCCCTCTCTAAACGCTTCCATGAACAAAGGTTGGTTGTATAAAAAGCGGCATTTTTCAAGCGTATTGGTCTGAAATGATTTAACAAAGGCTTCCGCTTCGTCCAAATCACTTTTTCTTACTCGGCTATAAACAGAGAAGAAAATTTCTTTGACATCGATATCCAAGCCCAAAGGAATCCGCAATTTGACGGGATATTCGATGATGACTTGGACATCCTCCTTAAACCGAGGATCCCGTTTTACGATTCTTTCGATTTTATGCGCAGCGATTTTTTCCAGCATCTCTAGAGGCCAAATTTTAATCAGAATGTCTGCAAATCCGGCCAGATCTTGAGGATCGGCTTTCGCTATCCGCTTCCATATTCCTAGGCGATAGATGGAAAGAGATCCCCTGTCTGCGCAATTTGTTGTCGATTCATTTACGATCTCCCAGAATTTTTCCCTATAGAAAGAAGAGGCTTTAGTTAATTCAATGATATCGAGGATATTTTGAGCCATTTCAGCGGGAGAATTCTCAAAGTCGCGGGATTGGCAAACTCGGACAATCCAGGCTGTTATTGTTTCTCTTTCCATTTCAGAATGGATTAAATCGGTGAAAAGCTCGAGGCTCAGGATAGACTCCAAAAGCTTGTGTTTAAGGTTAGCTGCCCCGTCGAAGGCAAAGATGATTAGAGGAACAGCCGATGAGTTTTTCTGGCGATCTTCAAGACGTTCAACATCTTTTTTTTGCACAAGGCTTGAAGCTAAGTAGACAGTGCAATTCTGGGGTAAGTCAAGCAGGCTTTTTGGCAAGACAACCAATGGATTATTACTAACGTATAACCAGGCGAGCCGTTTGAATTCATGGATATTTTCAGGCAGCGCTAAAAGCTGATTATCGGTGAGGTCTAATTTTTGGAGTTGGCACAGTTTGCAAATGAGTTCAGGCAGTTGCACGAATTGGTTGGCAGAGAGGTCAAGGAACCTTAAATTGAGAAGACGGCAAACCTCAAGAGGGAGGACTCTGAGCGCGTTATGGCTGAGATCTAAATGACGAAGGCGATCGACGAATACCTGCCTGCCAAAAATGGAGGGAAGAGTTTTTAAATTGCAGCCCGCAAGCGATAAGCTCTTTTGTAAGGGGTCGGATAAAAATGCGATGATCTTTTCCTTTGCCAGCTCGCGGTTTTCTGACGCGCCGGTAGGTTCGGAAGCCCAAGCATTTACAATATCTTCAATCTCGCTTTTCTCCTCTTGGGTCAACTGTGTTTGGTTGGAAAGAGAATGCATCTCGTGTAGGAAACGTAAGCGATCCCAGGTGGAAAGGTCTCCGGGGTGCCGATCTGCAAGGTGAGGCGCTTCATTGAATTCATCAAAGGCCACCTTGTCAATGGCTTTCTGCAAAGCGCTCAGATTGCTGCAAGGCCCGGCCTCAGAATCCTCTTCCTCTTTGCCGGAGGCGTTATCCAGATCGTTAAGATGATGGATGATTTTTTGGCCAAGAGCCGGCGGTAGAGCCGCAAAGTGAGCTTGCGCTTCTTCAACCGATGATTTTTTTGCAGCATCATAGACTTTAAGCAGTCGCTTATAAGGCTTTTCGACTTTTTCGGCGGAAGAACTTCCGGAAGCGCTCGGAGAAGCGTTCTCGGATTGGGAGGCTGAGCTATTAAATTCTAATCGTCTTCTTGTTATTGGCATTTTTAACTATCCTTTTTTTATATAATTATTTGATTATAAAATTATTATTCTAGGCAATAAATCGTTCTGCACGGAATTAACAGCTGCGCGGAATAGGCTAAGTTCTTCATGGATGTCACCATGATGATTGATCGGATTAGCAATCGTTCCATCGATGACATGCGCAGCCCATAGAGGATCTGAAACAACTTGCGGGTCAGCTCGTTCTTCAGGGCTCAAGTGAGAGTACATCTCTGCTTGGATCCGCTGGCGAATGTCTTCTGCTAGAACTTGATACAGTCCCACCATTTCATCTCTATCATGTGAATCCAGCAATAATCTAATTTGAACCAAAGAAGGATCAGCTTCCGAAAGGTCTTCACGCCAAGATAAGGGGGCTATAGATTGATCAGAGGATAACGGAAGAGATGGGGTAAGGAGATAGCCCTGATCACTTTCCTTATCATCTTCCTTAAGACCGAAAATTTCATGCAATTGAGTTTCCCAATCTGGTTTTGGTTCTGAAGACTCCCCTTCAATTTTCCATTTCAGCGCCTGCGCGATTAAGGCGAAGATCTGTTCTTCTCGTTCTTTTTCCAGTTTGGCGTATCCTTCTACGATTTCTAGCTGAGAAAGAGCTTCATTTTCGTCTAATTTCTCCGTTTTTTGAGAAATTCCTTCTATCCCAGCTTCTTCGTCGCCGACTTCGATCAGGTTCATTTCTTTAGCGTACTCCTCTCGAAAGGCTTCCATGAACATGGGCTGGTTGTATAAAAAGCGGCATTTTTCATGCGTATTGGTCTCAAATGATCTAACAAAGGCGGCAGCCTTGTCTAAATCCAGCGGAGAGACTCGGCTGTAAGTAGAAAAGTAGATTTTTTTTACGTCGATGTTTAATCCCAATTTCTCCTGTAATTTGACAGGATATTCGATGATGACTTGGGTATCTTCTTTAAAATGCGGGTCTTTATTCTTGATCGTTTCAATTTTATGCGCGGCGATTTTTTCCAACATCTCAAGCGGCCAGATTTGAACAAAGGCTTCAGCAAATAAAGACAGATCTTGACGATCAGCTTTCGCTATCCGTTTCCACATTCCTAGACGATAAATAGAAAGGGCTCCCCTGTCTCCGCAGTTTGTTGTTGCTTCATTGACAATTTCCCAGAATTTTTCTCGGTAAAATGGGTTGTCCTGGGCCAATAACATGCTATCGAGAACTTTCTTAATCACTTGATTGCGAGAAATTTCATAGTCGCGCGACCAGGAAACTCTTGTTAACCATTCCTTGAGCGTACGTTGCTGCTCTTCTGTTTCGATCAAATTGGGAAAGTTGCTAAGATCTAAACCCGGTTCATAAAAATTCTCTCTAAAGAATTGGTTCAGTTCGAAAAATGTATTGGGATCCTGCCGGCGGTCGCAAACGATGTCCATGGGATAGTGCCCAGCAATTGATTGAATTCCCTCGTGCATTTGTCGAAAGAAATCCCAATCGAGATCTGCTAGGCATGTTGAACGGATAGAAACACTGCAATGTTGAGATAATTCGAATATTTCACTAAAGATAGATACTATTCTATTATTATCAGCAGAGAAAGATTGTAATCGGCTTAAATAACGGATTTCTCGAGGAAGCGTTAGGAGCAGATTATTTGATACAGACAAGTGTGTGAGGTTGGAGAGGTTGCTTATTTCTTCTGGCAGGGAGGTGAGTTGGTTTGAGTCGAGGAAAAGAGAGGTCAAATTATGAAGCCTCCAGATCTCTTCCGGAAGGATGGAAAGTGCATTACCGCTTAGGCTTAATAAAGAAAGACGGTTCGCAAAGACTTTTCGCTCAAAGATAGGGGGCAATGTTTTTAATTTGCGACCACCTAATAATAAACATTTTACTCTGCGATCAGATAAAAATAGGATGATCCTCTTCCTTGCTTCTTGACGGTCTTCTGTTTCGCTTGAAGGCTCATTGACCCAAGCATCAAGAATGCCCTCAATTTCTTTGAACTCTTTATCGCTGACATCGCTTTTTTGGTAACTGTTCAGACGAAAGAGATAGGTTTCGGTAACATCTTGACCATCTTGCTCTAGATCCATCATAAAGAAGGGATCATACCATTTATCAAAAATAACTTTTAGTCGTTGCCCATTCTCTCGTACACAATTGACGCACAGCACCGATAGTTGAGCAGAAAGAGTTCCAAGCATCGCAACAACTATCCAGAATATGTTCATACGAATCAAAACAGCG
>CAZEYJ010000032.1:0-2064 GCA_964516795.1 uncultured bacterium | reverse complement strand
TGAGGCTCTCGTTTTGCAAGTTGAAAAAAATCCGTGCCTGCCAGTTGATCTATTTCTTTTTGAAATACGTCCATTTTAAGCTCCGATTGTATGGAATAATCGGAGGATTGTACACTAAAAATTATTTCTGATAAATGGTATAACTTATGGCAAAAAAAAAGAAGTTGCGTATGGATAAAGGGAAGCCTGTTTCAGTTTTAGATGTAGCCTCTTACATATTAGGAAAACAGCCCAAGAAAGAATCTCTCACTGCCTGGAAATTGCAAAAGTTAGTGTACTACTGTCAAGCATGGTCTCTTGTTTGGGATGAGCAGCCTCTGTTTAAAGAGAAGATCCTAGCATGGGCAAATGGTCCGGTTGTAAAAGAACTTTATAATCAGCACAAGGGCATGTTCTATGTAAAAGAGCTCCTCAAAGGCAATTCAGGGAATCTCTCTGCCAATCAAAAAGATACAGTAGATCATGTTTTAAAGGCCTATGGTGATAAATCTGCTCAGTGGCTAAGTGATCTTACGCATCGCGAGTTGCCTTGGATTGAAGCTCGACACGGTCTAAATCCTGGGGAGCGGGGAGAAGTGGAAATCCAACTCGCTACAATGGATGAATACTACAGTAGCGTCGATGCTTTAGGTCAACCCATCGAGAGCTAGTTCTATTAATCATGCGTTAAGTACATGTCTCGAAAAGATCAGAAAAAGCCAAAAACATTTGTTTCATCATCAGAAAATAAGATCCCAAAGTTAGTTCCATATAGCGGTTCATGCCTACCTGAATTCAGGGCGGGGCAAATGGATATGAGTGGGCCTTGGGGATGGGATAAATTTGATTCATTGATCCTGCAGGATCTTCTTCAGAAAGTTTTTGATTCACAGAAGCTTACCTGGCAAATCCTGCGAGATAATGGATCTCATTTGGTGCAGGTTGATAGCCTATGTGCCAAGGCTCAAAAACGTTTACTTGAACTACGTAAAGACGATTGCGATGAGCTTTTTTCGCTTCGTTTCACGGGATGCAAAAGAATCTGGGGTATTAAAGATGGCAATATTCTTTGGCTGCTTTGGTGGGATCCTGATCATGAAGTCTGCCCAAGTCAAAAAAAACATATCTGATATTTCAATCAGGTCTCAGCGCTTTTCCGAGATTAAAAATCTATAGGCGTGCAATTATATAAACGTTGCATTCCTGCAGCAGCAGCCCATAAAACCATACAGGACTGTTAATCAATAACAGTTCTATCGATTTTTTTACTGGCAGTTTAAAAATTCCTGCAAGTTTTTCGAGGCGTCTTTCAGCGATGTGAGAAAAGCGATCCTTTGCATTTGAGGGGCCATTTCAGGGGTTTCCGTCAAATCGATGATCGCCGCTTTAAGATACCGTTCATATGAAGCGATCGTTTTGTGGTTCTTATTGATGAAATGGATCAATTCCTCGGCGCAGTCTTCGAGCAGGGAACGTGTTGGAGTGAATTCAGGCTGTTTTTGCATTTTGCTGATGAGGGAGTCGACATCCCCTTTGATTTTTTGAGCTTGGGCCCAAATAGCCGAGGCTTTAGGGTCTCGGGAGGGTTGCGGATAGGCAGCGGCCATAAAAGAACTCCTTTTAATTCTTGTTCTCTCTTTCCTTTATTATTTTAATAAATTAATTTATTAATCAACTTAATAGTAATTTTGTCTTTGCTTTGCCGTTTAAATCCATTTTGTTTATAATTCGCGATCAAATTTATTATTAGGCGAGGTTTTGGTTGTGATCGGAGTGCAACCTATTCAGCATCAAGATGTTATGTCTTTTGGAGAGCTGTTTGCCCATTGCGAGATCAGAGCGATGGCCTCCCGCATCGCTTCTGCTGTGGCCGATTTCTTTACAGCAGTGGCCCATTGCGTTGTCTTAACGTGTTCCCATCTTAAGAATCGCGTGCTCGATATGCTTCCGGATTCCCTAGCTGCCCGGCTTGATCCGGTCAGAAATGTGATATTCCGATTTTTTCCGGACATGTTTGTTAATCAAAGGCGCTTTATCTGTTATGTTTTAGAAAGCCTTCCTTCCCAGGAGGAAAGAGAGAATGTC
>CAZEYJ010000031.1:0-1964 GCA_964516795.1 uncultured bacterium | reverse complement strand
GCCTCCAGTTCCCCTGTAACCTCAATCAACTCCCTGAGCTCCTCTTGGAGTTTTTCCCACTCCTCATCAATCGGGTCCATCGGTGTTTTTTCGTTCATCTACTGGCTGTAGTGTATACGATCGGCGAAAAAAGGAACACTTAGGGAGCCGCATCTCCTAAAAATCCCCAAGCCCCCATCCAATCTTTCATCAATCGGACCCCCTTTTGCAGTCCAAGAACAAGGTCATTGCGAATGTCTTTCGGATCCCTCCCTTTCCATCCTGCTGGGGCAAAATCATCCTTAAAAAAAGTCACCCCCCTTGCCTCTCGAACAAGAGGAGCATAGGTCCCAGCCTCCAACCCTTTTCTTTTTTTCGGATAATCGATTGTTTTCCCTACGTTGAATAAAGCCAAATCGGCCGGTACCCGAACCCCTCGGCTCTTCAATTCCTCAGCGAGAGCTAGCAAATCGTGCTGCTCCACCACTTTCCCTGCAGCAAGCCCTCCTATTTCCAGAACAAGAGCCACCGAATGAACAAAGTAGCCAAACAAAGCCCCTCCATGATGAGAACAGAAAACAGGAGGGACAAAACGGAGCACCCTTTCGATCAAATTTAGATGAAACCTCACCTCCTTCATTCTCTTTTCTCCTTCTTCTCCTGGGCTAGCAGACAAAAGAGCCGAAAGATCCCTCACCTGAACCGATAACTCCGTATCTTGTGCGGGACCTAATGCCTCAGCTGAAGAGCGCAATGCCACATCTCCTTCAATCTCCAAAAAGCGACCTAAAACCGTTAGCGCTCTCTGAACCGCCCCTACTACCTTTGCTTGTTCAATCGGACCGTCAGAGGCGCACGCTAAAATTGTCCTTAAAGCAAACCAATCTTCCGCACAAAAAACATTCCTACGTGAAGTGTAGGGATAGCGAGACCAGAGGCTCCCCGCGTCAAACCCTTGTAAAGCCAGGGCCAACTCTTGGCCCCCTCCTGCGCCCTCAATGAGAGGCCTTAAATAATGTGTTTCAGGCGGCTCATCCATCTTTGAGCTCAGCATCTGCTCAAAAAAAATCGATAGATGGTGAATCAAGGGCACAACAAAGGGATTGGGAGACACCGCAAAAAGTTGGAAAAACCGTTCTGCCAAATCAAAGTGAAGAAGCGCCGTTTTGCACCCTTTTTCTTCGAGATAAACTCTCATAGGATGTGTCTCAGCTGCTTTAGGTATCTCCGCTCGTAAGCTGGCCTCTCCTGTAACTGCAGTCGCTTCCTCTTCTGAAGAAGAATCCTCGTTTTTCCATTCAAATACCCGTTTTTTTACCTCTTTTTTCTCAAAAGCACCGGCTCCCGCCTCTGGCTCTTCATAAGGTTTTTCAGGTTCTTTCGCATAATCGGAAAGCCATCGCCACATTTGTGTAATTACAAGACCCGTCTTAGGAAAGTCCGAAGGGAAGGTTTTTCCTAAATAGTTCATCTGTTTCATCGCTTCGAGATAATCTTCACGCGTAATCGCCTCTACCTTTCCGACCATTTTCGAGAGCACTCGAATCAAACGTTCTGCATTAGGAGGAGGAAGGCCTTCAAATTTTATTTCTTTAAGACACGCAAATTCTGCCAAAGCCAATTTTGCAGACCTCAGACGGAGCCTAATTTCTTCTTTGACCATGTCAAGAAGATGGCAAGACAGCTCTTCTTTAACAGCAACAAGCAAAGCAGACCCTGTTTCCTCAACCGCTAGATCTTTGATAAAGATCCGCTCACAATACACATCCTTCAAGATTGCAGTGACAATCCTCTGCGTCTTATCGGCCTCTTCCTGCGGCTTTCCCTCAAGAGTAAGTTTTATCTTTTTCGCTCCAACAAGGTGCAAGAAAAAATAGCCGAAACAGGTGAGATTCATGTCTGGATTGACTTTGCGAAACTCGGCAAATGAGAGATGAAAGAAGGTAAACGCCTGCCTTACTCTTGCTTGATTGACTGCAATAGCA
>CAZEYJ010000030.1:0-10849 GCA_964516795.1 uncultured bacterium | reverse complement strand
TGAGGCTCTCGTTTTGCAAGTTGAAAAAAATCCGTGCCTGCCAGTTGATCTATTTCTTTTTGAAATACGTCCATTTTAAGCTCCGATTGTATGGAATAATCGGAGGATTGTACACTAAAAATTATTTCTGATAAATGGTATTATTAGTCTAAAGCAGATCGCCCCTGAAGACTATAGCATGATTATGCATGAGTTCGACATCGATGCCGATGCGGTATTGAGCAACTTGTATCAACGTCTTGGAAAAGGAGATCGGCAACTTGGCTCGCAACGTTTTGAAGAACTCAAAAATCAGGGATTGATCACCATTGAACGCGTGGGATTTTCCAAGAGCATCCAACCGAAGTTCTACGTCATGGTCAACCAGCCTGAGGGCCGCGGAGGCAACAACCGATTCCACATTTGTGCCAGCAAAAAAGGAACGCTGAGAGCAGCCAACCGAAGCCTTTATGAAGATCCTCGAATTTTATCCCGTCAAAACAAAGCAAATAGGTACGCCAGGGCAATTCATCACCACCTGGGCAAGTCTTCCTTTATCAGCCGCGTCATGAACTTTGAACCGGGAATCAGAGTATCGGAATTAGGCGATGAGAACCTATTCGCAATCGATGTCAACACACTGACAAAAGAGGAAAGGCTGACCATCTATATCCACATCATCGAGGCGGTCAACTCGCTTCATGAAAGAAGGCTTACCCACAACGATCTAAAACTAGAGAATATCGTTATTTGCCGCGATTCCAATGGATCCATCATTGGGATCAAAATTATCGATTTGGATACTTTAGCCAAAGAAGAAGAAGACTATGTTCGAGAAGGCTCGGCGCATATGATCGCTCCGGAAAGGCTTATCCGCGCCCTACGAACTGGCTTAATGTCACATTATCCCCTAGAGCAAATAGCCCTGGCCAACACTAAAGAAGATCTCTGGTCTGCTATGGTAATGATTTGCGAAATGGAAAGTCGAGTGGTCATTGCTTCAGATCGCTTGCTCAGTCAACCGATCATCGATCGGTTTAAGATATTCGACGCCTCTTTTTTTAATCCTATCCCGTCGGGACAATCAAACCAAGACAGGACTCTTAGCGCCCTAAAACAAAGGGCCCAATGGATATATGACAATTTCGCAGCAGCTAGAAGAGACAACTTGTTTGCAGACATCCCCATTAATGCATCATTCGATTATTTCGTTTACTCAATAGCCTATATCGATCCATTGCGCCGAGCTCCCGCTTCGAACGTGCTTTCCAACCTTCATTACACGACGCTGCTTGATAAAACTGTTCGAAAGCTTCAACACCACAGACAAGGCATTGAGGATTACAAAGCAGCCTTCTTCAGAGCAGCCCAAGAACTTACCGATTTCTCCGACTACACACCCATAGCAAAAGCAAGCGGAGCACCTGCCGAAGTGCTGCAAGAGCGACTTGATTTCTTAATTGCAAGGCGCAACAGCGCATTGCAACGCGTTACGGAAGCCGCCGGAGAAGAGCTTAGGCTCATGCAGGCGGGATCTGAATATTTAAACGCTCTTCCTCCAGAACACCCCTACCATCGCAAAGAAAGGATCCTCTCAGAGCTCAAAAGGGTCCACCCCCCTGCATTTTAATCATTTCTCCAAGAACAGCGCTAAAACTGTTCTTGGAGTTAATAAATTGGGTTGACAGAGCAAAAGCTCTCCCATAAACTTCTTTCTTAGATTTTTATGGCCATCGATTTTACATTTCGTTATTCAACTTATCTTTGCTCCCCTGTGATCTCTTCTGAAACGAAGACAGTGCAGTTCTTTGAAAACAGAACAGAAGGATCTGAAGGGCATTTAAAAGATCCGCTCCATGATCGCCCGCGGGCCGTTATCGATCTTCAGCATCTCTCTTCTGAGGATTATCCTCTTGTGCTCGATAGCTTAAAAATCCATTCCAGCGCAGCCTTATCAACCCTGAACGCACTCTTAGAAAAGGAAGATGCCGGCCTTGGAACACAAAAACTCGAACACTACAAGCAAAAGGGCTTAATTACCGTCGAGCGCATCGGATTTTCCAAATCAGAGGAAGCTAAGTTCTACCTCATGATCAACCACCCGGTAGCTGAGGGACGCAGCAACCAATTTCATTATGGAATCAGCCGGAAAGGGACGCTTCGGACTGTTAAACGCTCTTTTTGTGGAAAAAACTGGCAAGAAGAACGGGCGATCGGCTATGCCAAAGAAATCCATAAAAAGCTTGGAAAACACTCCAGCATTAGCCGCATCATGAACCAAGAAGGCAACACCGTCGTCTCAGAATTAGCCGATGAGCCGCTAACACAGCTCGACATCTCCCGGCTCACCCAAAAGGAGAAGCTGATCATCTACTGGGATTTGATCGAAGGGGTCAATAAACTGAGAGAAAACAGCCTCGTTCATAGCAATCTTAAATCGGACAGTGTGGCCGTCCGTAGAGATTCAAACGGTAGCATTGTTGGAGTTAAGATCATCGGCCTGAAAAATTTGGCCAAAAACCAGCAAGATCTGGTCATTGGAGGGACTCTACGGATGCTTTCTCCCGAGAGGCTGGTTGAAAGCTGGCACCGCAGCGATCTCCACCACCTCACAACTTATTTAGCCAATTCCAAAGAAGACCTCTGGGCTGTAATGCTCATCATTTGCGAGATGGAAATCAAGGCTTATCCCTCCGATCGATTGCTCAGCGATGCCGTCATCGGCCGATACATCGAATTTGAAAACTCCTTTTTTGACGCAGACAACATCGATTCTCAAAATAATCTGGACCGATTCCTTCAAAGGCTTAAGTGGATAAAAAACAATCTAGAGGCTGCAGGAAGGGAGACTTTATTTGAAGGGATCGAGTTGATCACTCCCCTCGATATCCTTCTTAACGCGATTGCAACTTTAGATCCCGTGTCGCGCATCCCGGCGCATCAATTGATCCCTCTACGGTCCCTTCAATCAGATCAAATCAAAGAAGATCTCGCAAAACTCCAGCTGCGCCGCACATTTCAGCGCATTATCCATCAAACACCCTTTTTCCAAAAATCCGAAGAAGATTATGTCGCAGCCGGGTTGGATTTTACTCGCTGTTATGATCTCTGTGTTTTATTAAAACAAGAAGACCCCTGGCTTTTTAAACGCATCAAACCAAAATTACAAAAGTTGACAACAACAAAAAACCAACAGCATAAAATTTTTTCTTCCATGCTTAAGGACCGGATCAAGTTGATCAACACCGGCCTAAAACTGCTGAGGACCTTTCCTCTCGATCATCCCATCCGCCTCGAGGTACCGCCGGAAATCGCGCTCCAAGATATGATCGACAACCTCCAGCACACACTTTATATGCTCTAAAAGACTGTTCCTGGAGTTTATTCCAAAGACTTGATACCATTTCACATACTATGAGAGAGCAGCCCCCCATCATTCTAAAGAAAGTTCAGGTCCATAATTTAAAAAAAGTCGATCTTGAGCTGGAGCACAACCGTCTCATCGTCTTTACGGGCGTTTCCGGATCGGGCAAATCGTCGCTTGCCTTCGATACGATCTATGTGGAAGGACAGCGGAGATACGTCGAATCCCTCTCGACCTATGCCAGACGCCACCTGGACGACCTGCCGAAGCCCAATGCCGAGCTGATCAGCGGGATCTCGCCGACGATCGCCATTGAGCAAAAAACAGCAGGGCGCAATCCCCGCTCGACCGTCGGGACCATGACGGGAATCTATGATTTCATGCGGGTGCTCTACGCCAGGATCGGCATCCCCTACTGTCCCATCAGCAAAGAGCCGGTCCGCCCTCAAAGCGCAGAACACATCCTCCTGGCTATCAAGGAGTTACCAACAGGATCTAAGATCATGGTCCTCGCCCCTTTTGCCAAAGGGAAAAAAGGTGAGTTCAAAGAGGATTTCGCCGAGCTTGTCCGCAAAGGCTTTACCCGGGTCCGCCTCGACGGGCAGATCGTCGATTTAAGCGAAGAGATCTCCGTAGACGGCAAAGTCGCCCACGATATCGACCTGGTCATCGACCGGCTCGTCGTCTCTCCGGAAGAGGAAAAAAGACTGGCCGAAGCGGTCACGCAGGCCCTGGAAGCGGGGCAAGGGATCATGAGCATCCTGGAAGTGGAGACGGGCAGAGAGCTCCTGTTTTCCCGTTTTGCCTACTCGCCGAAGTCAGGGGTTTCCTACGAGCCCCTCGAACCTTCCGATTTCTCCTTTAACCATCCTTCTGGCATGTGCCCCACCTGCCAAGGGCTTGGGATGATCCAAGAGTTCGATGTGGAGAAGATCATCGATCCTGAGCTGTCGATCGCCCAAGACTGCTGCAGCGTAGGCAGCTCCTATGAGACGGTCCGCTACGGCAACATCTACAATAATTTGGCCAGGCTCTACGGCTTTGACGTCAATACCCCCTGGAAAAAGCTTTCTGAAAAGGCGCGCAAAGTCTTTTTATACGGGACAGAAAAAAAATGGACGCGGATGCGTTTTGTCCATCCGACAAAAAAATCGCAATGGACCGAATATGTCCAATGGCAAGGGGTCCTGGCTGAAGCGCGTGAACGGTTCCAGAAAGCGCAAAGCGACCTCTACCGGAACAAAATGGGAGAGCTCATGCACGAAGCGGTCTGCCCCTCCTGCCAAGGAGACAGGATCAAACCCTACCCGGCCGCTACGCTTTTGAACGGAAAACGGATCGCCGAGATCACAGCCCTTCCCATTGACGAAGCCCTTCTTTATTTCCAAAGCTTGAAGCTGACAGGCCAGGAAAAAACGATCGCTGAAGAGCTCCTTAAAGAAATTGTCCAACGGATCCAATTCCTCAAAGGGGTAGGGCTCGATTACCTCTCTTTGGAGAGGACCGCGCCGACGCTCTCCGGAGGAGAAGCCCAACGGGTGCGCCTCGCCTCCCAGATCGGCTCAGGGCTAGTCGGCGCTACCTATGTCCTCGACGAACCTTCTATTGGACTGCATCCGCGCGACAACCTAAAACTCTTAGAAACCCTCCGGCGCCTGAAGGAGAAAGGGAACACTGTCATTGTCGTCGAACACGATGAAGAGACGATCCGTGCAGCAGATCTCATCGTCGACGTCGGGCCTCTAGCAGGGCAAAACGGCGGAAGGATCATTGTCAAGGGCAGCTACGAAGACCTCCTCCAGTCCCCTGAATCGATCACTGGCGCTTATCTCTCGGGAAGGCTGACAATCCCTATCCCTAAACGAAGAAAAGCCGACGGCAAACTGACGATTGAGCAGGCATCCCACCACAACTTGAAATCGATCGATGTCGAGATCCCCCTGAAGGTCTTTGTTGCCGTCACCGGCGTCTCCGGATCAGGAAAGTCCTCCCTCATCAGCGACACCCTTTATCCCGCTCTTGCCAACAAGCTCCACCTATCCAAACTGTCCGTCGGCAAACATAAAAAGATCCTCAATAGCGATGCGATCGACAAGATCATCGCTATCGACCAAACGCCCATCGGCAGGACGCCCCGCTCCAACCCGGCCACTTACATCAAGCTGTTCGACGAGATCAGGGACCTTTTCAGCCAACTCCCCGAAAGCATCGCCATGGGATATAAGTCGGGGCGCTTCAGCTTCAATGTGAAAGAAGGCTCCTGCCCCCATTGCAGCGGCATGGGAATGATCAAGATCGATATGGACTTCATGGAAGACGAATGGATCGAGTGCGAACACTGCAGAGGAATGCGTTTCGACACAACAACCCTTTCCATTCTCTACAAAGGAAAAAACATCTACGAAGTCTTGGAGATGACGGTAAGCGACGCCCACGCCTTTTTCGCTCCGATCCCTTCGATCAAACAAAAACTGCAAACCCTGCTTGACGTCGGCCTCGACTACATCAAATTAGGGCAAGCCTCCCCGACCCTTTCCGGCGGCGAGGCGCAGCGGATCAAACTTGCCAAAGAGCTCTCACGCCCTTCAAGCGGCAACACCCTCTACATTCTTGATGAGCCCACGACAGGACTGCATTTCCACGACATCCGCAAGCTCATCGGCGTCCTCCAGCAGCTCGTCGACAAAGGGAACACTGTGCTTGTCATCGAGCATAACACCGACTTGATCAAAACCGCAGACTGGATCATCGATCTCGGACCTGAGGGTGGCAAAGGCGGCGGCGAGGTCATTGCTTCCGGAACTCCGGAAAAGATCGCCAAGCTCAAAACACCGACGGGAACAGCTTTAAAACATGTCCTCAGCGGCCAGCATGCTCCGCTTCCTCCTTCAATTCCCGTTTCAGGAACGCTGATCGATGCGATCAGAGTAGAAGGAGCAGCGCAAAACAATTTAAAACACGTCAGCGTCTCGATCCCCCGCGGCAAGATCACCTTGTGCACGGGTCCCTCCGGCTCAGGAAAAAGCTCTTTTGCCTTCGAGACAGTCTACGCCGAAGGACAGCGCCGTTATATCGAGTCGCTCTCTGCCTACTCGCGCCAGTTCGTCAAACAAATGCCCAAGCCCAAAGTCGAGCGGATCGAAGGACTCTCCCCTGCCATCGCGATCGAACAGAAGAGCCATGCAGGCAATCCGCGGAGCACGATCGGCACCATGACCGAGTGCTACGACTTCCTCCGCGTCCTCTTTGCCCACCTCGGGACGGCCCACTGCCCTGAGACAGGAGAAAAAATTGAGACGATCAGCAAAGAGTTCGTCCTCAACCAGCTCTTAGGCCTACCCGAGAAAACCAAACTCCACATCCTATCCCCTATCATCTTAAAACGGGGGGAATCGTTCGAAGCGCTCAAAAGCAAACTGCAATCCCAAGGGTATTTGCGGATACGCCTGAATGGAGAGTATTTCGAGCTCGACCAAGAGGTCCCCTTTGATAAACAGAGGAAAAACACCCTTTTCCTCGTCATCGACCGCCTCCTCTTGCAGCCGTCGGTCCGCAAACGCCTCTTCGACGCGATCGACCAATCTGCCCGTCTTTCAGGAGGGACCCTTGTCGCCGCCACGGAAGAGAAAGACCTCTTTTTCAACCTGAGCTTTGCAGTCCTCAGTACCGGAAAGTCCTACCCTCCCATCACCCCACACACCTTCTCCTTCAATACGGAACAAGGGATGTGCCCCTCCTGCCAAGGACTGGGATTTCAATATGGGGCCAACCTGTTGCGCCACGGCCAGCTCCTCAAACTCTCTGCTTGCGACCTGATCTTTTTGCTCTGGAAAGACCATGCGACAAAAGAGAGCATGCGCTGCTTTTTGGATTTTTTGAAAAAAGAAGGGATCGACGGCGATGAACCGATCTCAACACTGCCCCCTGAGCAGCTCGACATCCTCTTCAATGGCTCAAAAGAAACTCAGCTGGTCCGTTTCCAAGAGATGCAGCTCCGCTGGATCGGGTTCAACGCCGTCCTAGAAAAACTGTCGAAATCGATCGATCCTGAAATCCGCGAAGCCCTTCTTCCCCTCCTCGACCAATCCCCCTGCTTAAGCTGCCAAGGGACACGCCTCAATCCCCTTGCCCGCAACGTCAAAATCCACAACCTGTCGATCGCCGACCTGTGCCGCCTTCCGATCGATGAGGCTGCCGACTTTATCGATACCCTCTCCCTCAAGCAAGAAGAGCGCCCCTTCCTCGACGAAACGCTCCGCCAGCTCAAACACCGCCTCCATTTCCTCAAAGCAATCGGCCTCAGCTATCTCTCCCTCGATCGGAGCGCGCCGACATTAAGCGGCGGCGAAGCCCAGAGGATCCGTCTCGCCCGCCAGCTCGGCTCAGGACTCACAGGCTCCCTTTACGTCTTAGATGAACCGACGATCGGCCTCCATCCTCACGACAACGCCCGCCTTAATGAAGCCCTCAAGCGCCTCTGTTCGCTTGGCAACACCCTCCTCCTCGTCGAGCACGACCCAATGACCATCGAGATCGCCGACCACCTGATCGATTTCGGTCCCAAAGCCGGCAAAGAAGGGGGGCGGATCACCGCCCAAGGCACCGTTGCCGAGCTCATGAACAACCCCAACTCCTTGACAGGAGCCTACCTGAGCGGACGCCTCCAAGTGCCGATCCCCTCCTCCCGCAAAAGCTCTTCGACCCGGCTGACCATCGAAGGGGCCTCTTTGCACAACCTCAAACAGCTCAAGCTGTCGATCCCCACCAAAATCCTCACCTGCATCACAGGGGTCTCAGGCTCCGGCAAATCGACCCTCATGAACGACCTGCTCCGCCCCGCCATCCAACAGGCTCTAGCGGGAAGAAAACCCCTCGACACCGTCCAGATCGGCAGCGCCCATATTTCCGGCATCGCGCAATTCTCCAAACTCCTCGTCCTCGACCAAAATCCGATCGGCCACACCAACCGCGCCGACGTCAGCACGTATGTCGACCTGCTTACCCCGCTCCGCTACTTCTTTGCCAATCTTCCCGAAGCAAAAGCCCGCGGCCTGCAGCCCAAACAGTTCAGCTTCAACCATAAAAAAGGGATGTGCACCGCCTGCTGGGGCTTAGGCACCCGCCACATCTCCCTCCAGTTCCTTCCCCCCGTCAAAGTCACCTGTGAAGCTTGCCACGGCTACCGGCTCAACCCTCTTAGCTTAAAAGTGACCACCAAAGGCAAACACCTCGGCCAGATCCTCCACATGACCGTCGAAGAGGCGCGCCCCTTCCTTCCTCCCATCCCCAAAGTGATCCGGATCCTCGACACCCTCATCTCAGTCGGCCTCGGCTACCTCCAACTCGGACAAGAAGTCGCCACCCTCTCCGGAGGAGAAGCGCAGCGCCTCCGCTTGAGCCGCGAGCTTGCCAAACGCTCCACAGGCACCACCCTCTACCTCCTCGACGAGCCCACCGTCGGCCTCCACAGCGACGACATCGTCAACCTCCTCACAATCTTCCACTCCCTCGTCGACAAAGGGAACACCGTCCTGATCATCGAGCACAACCTCGATATCATCGCCAACGCCGATTACCTCATCGACATGGGCCCCGGCAGCGGCTCTAAAGGTGGGCGCATCGTCGCGGCAGGAACCCCCGAACAAATCGCGACACAAAAACACTCCCTCACAGGCTCTTATTTAAAAAAGCATCTAACCCAACAAAAATAGCGTTCCATTTAACTGCCTCTTTGCTATACGGAAAATGATTTAAAGACTATCTCTGAATTAAGGCTTTGTCGATTTTTGGGATTATTTTGGCCGATTTTTGCCTCTTAAAAAAACCCGAAAATCGACAGAAGCTTAAATCAGAGACAGTCTCTTATAGGGAGGAATTCACATGGCTCAAGCGCTGCTATCCAAAAAAAAAGCAAAGGCGATCTGCATCGCCCTCTTTCTGATCGGACTGGCGATCATTTCTTATCTGGCAGCCTGGTGGCCGGGGATCATGCTCGTCATCGGCATCCCACTTGCACTCAAGCAATACTTGCTGGGCCGCCACTATGACATGGGCATTTCCCTCTTTGTCTTTATCGGCGTCTTCGTCACAGTCCAATTCGACATCTCGTGGCAAGTCCTCCTTCCCGTCCTATTTGCGATCGGAGGGATCTACATCCTCTCCCGCGAATTTTTAGAAGACAAAGAACCCCTTGCCGAAGAGGAAGAGGACATCAACCACGAAATCGAAGAAGACCAGCACAAAAATTAATCGTCTGAAAGAAGGAATTTTTCCTTTAACAGGTTTTTGATGCCGCGAATGTAGTGATTTTCGCCTGCCTGTCGGATTTTAGACTGCAGGGACTCCCATTGAGGCCAAAGCCCCTCCCCTTTACTCTCCCAAAACTGCGCCTCTAAAGCCGGCTCAACATTGGCGCTTCCCGACACGAGACCATCGATCTCTTTCCTCAAAACTTGAGACAAGTGGCGACTAGATCCATAATAGACTTGAAATCCCTTGCGGTGTTGTTTGATTTCAAGAAGGGCGGCTAAATAGGCCTGATCTCCGGAGGAATCTTTGATGCCTATAATCCGCTCCTCTTTGGCCAAGATGTTGACCTGTTCGATAGGAAGAGCTCTTCCAGCCGTCACCATCGGATTGTTGTACAACAACAGGGGGCCGGGACCTGAAGAAAGAAGGTCTTTGACAGTGGCTATCCCATCGTCTTGCCATAGGACAGGAAGCGCCACGGAAGCTGCGCAGCCGGCTTCATGCGCCGCCTTCATCAACTCGACCGAATCTCCCAAGCTCGAAGAAGCAATCCCAGCAAGGACAGGAACCCTCTTTTTAACGTGGGACGCTACTGCTTTAATGATCTGAAGCCGAAACGGCTGATCCAGCTGCAAGGTCTCCCCTGTCGTCCCCAAAATGAAAATCGAGGAAACGCCTCCTTGCACAACATGATCGACCAGGCCCGGCATCTCTTCCAAGCGTTTGGACGTGATCAGCGGAACCATGACACCTTGAGGAAGCATCGCCATTGCCCTCTCTAAAAATAGTCGAGGCACATCGCTTGCCGCACCTCGCGCAGGGTCTGCTCGGCGACGTGCACAGTTCTCTCTGTTCCTTTTTTGAGGATCTGCATCACAGCCTCGGGATCTTGGGCATAAGCTTCCCTTCTCTTGCGAATCGGTTCCAAAACAGCTTGAAGAACCTCATTGAGCCGCTTTTTGACAACCGAGTCTCCCAGCCCTCCCCGTTGATAGTGGGCCTTCAGCTCCTCGACCACTGCCGTATCGGGATCGAAGGCATCGAGATAGGTAAAAACAGGGTTCCCTTCGACCTTGCCCGGATCTTCCACCCTGAGATGGCCCGGATCTGTGTACATCCCCTTCACCTTCTTGGCGATCGCATCGGCGCTGTCGCCAAGATAGATGCAGTTGCCAAGCGATTTGCTCATCTTTGCTTTACCATCGGTACCGGGCAGGCGGGAGACTTTCGGGATCATCGCTTGAGCCTCGACGAGCA
>CAZEYJ010000029.1:0-19990 GCA_964516795.1 uncultured bacterium | reverse complement strand
GATATACTGGAGCCAAGTTGGAGGGATGATGGGAGCGATCGAAGTATTGTACGAGGGAGAGCTATCGACGCGTGCTGTATTGCGCAGCGGCGTTGAGCTGAAAACGGATGCCCCTAAGGAAAGCGGAG
Source organism: uncultured bacterium (assembly GCA_964516795.1). GTDB lineage: Bacteria > Chlamydiota > Chlamydiia > Chlamydiales > Rhabdochlamydiaceae > Acherontichlamydia. The sequence goes on along the minus strand of CAZEYJ010000029.1, from coordinate 19,862 downwards.
GAAAAGGCGAAGGGTTCTCTCCGACCGATCTGATCGCTGTTGCCTTGGGATCTTGTGTGCTGACCTTGATGGAGATCGCCGCGCGTAAATTGAATGTCGATATTCAGGGGACCAGGCTCACGGTCGCCAAAGAGATGCAAACAGCCCCTTTTCGGCGGATCGGGCGTCTTGTCGTCTATGTCCATTGCCCTCGGGCCTTTGCTTCAGAGATTGCGGAGAAGCTCGTCAAGGCCGCAGAGACATGCCCCGTCAAGCAAAGCCTGCATCCCGATGTCCATCAGGAACTCATTTTTCACTGGGGGGATGCATGAAGTTCCAAAGCTGGTCAACATTTGCTAAGCATTTGACTGAGTCGGCCCCCCACCACCTTTCGCCGATCTATCTTGTGATCGCTTCCTGCAGTTATGAAAGGCGGAAGGTGTATGACCAGATCCTTAGCGCTTTGAAGAAAAAGGACCCCCATATCTCCTCACAGTTTTGCGATGCGCAGGCAGTCTCCTTGCAAGAAGTGGTCGGGCAGCTCAACTCCCGTTCTCTGTTCGGCTCTTCTCCTATTGTTGTTTGCGACGGGCTCGATCAGTTGAAGAAGAGCGGATGGGAGCCCCTTTTAGCCTATGCGGAACGCCCTTCTCCTTTTGCTTTTCTCATTTTAGGCTCAGCGAGCGCCAGGAATACGGCAGACCTTTACCTCAAAGGAAAAAAAGAGGTGATCGTCCTTGATCTTAGCGGTGAAAAACCCTGGGAGCGCAAAACCCGCCTCCATCATTACCTGATCGAATACGCTCAGAAGGAAGGGAAAACGCTCGCTCCTGATGCAGCCCAGTATTTGCTTGATCATATCGGTCTCGAACTGCCCAATCTTGAACAGGAGATCATCAAGCTGATCTGCTATGTTGGCGAAAGGAGGCCGATCAGTTTAAGCGATGTCGAGAAGATCTGCGCCGTCGAAAAGAGCGTGGGCACGTGGCAGCTCTCTGAGATGATTGTTTGGGAAAGGGCTCCGGCTTTGGCTCCTGCCGGGATCGATCTCTCTTGGCTCCTTCCTTTTCTTGGACAATTGCGCTATCAACTTCAAATCGGTCTGCAGCTAGCAGTGATGATCGATACCCATATGCTGCCGGGCGACATGGCAAGGCAGCTCCCTCAGCTCAAAGGGGCCCTTTTTGAAAAAAGAGTGCAGGCGGCCAGGCAGTTGGGGCAGGCTTATTTTAGATCGGGGCTAAACCATCTGTTTGAAATCGAACTGCTCGCTAAAAACAGCGGAGGGACAGCCCAGCTCCTCTTTGACTTAATGACTGCTAAATTGGCGCGCGTGCGATGAAAAAACCGGTTTTATTCCTATTTCCCAATCTCCTCGATGAAGAGGGGATGCATGACCAGGTCCTGCCTAAAAGCGTAGATGAGGCGGTCTCTCAGATCGATGGGCTGATCGCAGAAAGTGAAAAGGCGGCGCGCCGTTTTTTGCGACGGTTCTCTTTTCCGGCGCCAAAGACGTTTAGGGAGGTTCCGATCCGCCTTTTGAACGAGCACACCTCAGATCACCAGTTGGATGAACTGCTGGCCCCGTTGATCAAAGGGGAATGCTGGGGATTGATCTCAGATTGCGGCATGCCTTGCCTTGCCGACCCCGGAAGCAATCTTGTTTTTAAAGCGCGCCAAAAGGGGGTAGCCGTTGAGACGTTTGCCGGCCCCTCTTCGATCCTGATGGCCCTTGTTCTATCAGGTCTTGGCGGACAGCACTTCACATTCCACGGCTATTTGCCAAAAAGCGAGGAAGAGCTGCTCCGAGCTGTCCAAGAGATGCAGAAGCACTCAGCACAGGCAAAATCGACCCACTTGTTCATCGAAGCTCCTTATCGCAACGAGAAGCTTTTGAGCTTTTTGCTCAAGACGTTGCATGAAGACACCTTTCTTTCTCTGGCCATCGACCTGACGGCTCCTTCCCAAGAGGTCGTTACCCGCCGCGTTCGCGAATGGAAGCAATTAGCGCTTCCTTCCATTAACAAAAGACCGACAGTTTTTCTCGTGAAAAGATAAAGCCTCAATTTGTTTCCAAATTGAGGCAGCTGGTCCTATCAATTATCGGGTTTTAAGTTTTTTAGCTTAAAACCTGAAAGATCTTTTAACCCTATTGAGGAGGGGTACCACGAGGAGGAGGAGTTGGTCGTTGCTTTGATGGTGTCGGGTCTGATGGAGTCCTGGCTCGTGCAGATGGAGAAGCTTCTTGGGAAGGAGGAGGAGGAGGAGGTGTTGTATTCGGCTGCATCACGCCTGATGGGGTCCCTGGTTTTGCTGGCATTGCCTCTGCTGGCTCGGCGTGTTTTTGTGGGTGAGCTGGTGCTGGTGCTGGTGCACTCTGCTGCATCACGCCTGATGGGGTCCCTGGTTTTGCTGGCGCTGCCTGTGCTGGTTCGGGCTTTTTTTGTGGGTGAGCTGGTGCTGGTGCACTCTGCTGCATCACGCCCGATGGTTGCTTAGCAGGCTCTGCCGGGTCAGACATCGCTTTTGCGATAGCAGCATCTACTGACAAATCCATGGCATCTGAGGAAGACTCGGCTAAGAGCTCTGGTTGTTGAGCGTTCTGCTCTTCGTATGAAAAAGCAGTTAATTCATTGCCAGAGGTGTCTGAGACTTGATCGATTGTCTCAGCATGGGCAAGCGTTAAACATGCAAGGCTGCCTAAAAGGCCTAAATAGTTTTTCTTCATCGTTTCATCTCCTTCAGGAATTTTTGTATTCCGATCATTACAGTTTTCACTCTAACAGAAGAAGGCTAAACATTATCAAGTAATTTTTTTTCGCAGGTGAGAAAAAAGTAAAAATGGGTGGGTGTTTTTGATGATGAGCAGACCTTATAAAAGTCATGGCATCGCTGTGCTCGCCATGACTTTTATAAAGGGCTTCTCGATCACGTTGGAGAAGATCGCCTCCAACGGAAGCTTAAATCAGAGACAGTTTCTTATTGCTTAGCCGTGTGGAGATAGCGTTCGAGGGCTTGCATCGTGAGGTGGACGAAGTGGGGATTTTTGAAGTTGTTGCGCGCCCATTCTATCTCCTTTCTAGGAAGGAGGATATTAGCTTCTTGAGCTTGATCGCGGACATATTGAAGGAATTTCACCTGAGGATCGAATTGCTCCAGGTTTTCAATGAACTCAGAAGAGAATTGCTCTCCTCGATAATAGATCTCCAAGATCTTTTCGCCGATTGCTGCTTGGGAGGAAGTGTCTTGAGAGACTAGATCTTTGTCGAGCCGCTTAAGCTCTTCGATGTAAAAGAAGTTGGTGTGAGGCTGGTACAGTGTTTTGACCTTTTTTTCGAAAACTGCTTCCACCCGCTCTTCTGCAGGGCCTTTGAGGCCGAGGTAGTAGAGGTGGCGCATTAAATCTTTCTGTACAGGCGCTGAAAATCGGTTGTAGAGATCTTGATCAGAAGCGCTATCGAGCAGGCTCTGGAAGGCGATGTGGACATAGGAAGCGATCGGTTTTTTGGGGAGGGGGGCGAGGAAGATGGAAGGGATCTTTTCTACAACAGGTTGAGGAGGCTGGTCGGCAGGAAGTGGATTTTCGCTATGAATCATCGGTTGTTGGGGTTTTTGATCACTCAAAAGCACTTCAAAGGATTGGAGTTCTTGGTCAAGAGACCAATTTTCCGGCGTTGATTCAGGAGGCTGGGCGTTAACCTCAAGAGACTGGCCTTCTGCCAGTAGCTCAGCCTGCTGGTTAACAATAGGCTGATCTATTTCCAGTTGATCAATCGGCCGGTCAACAAGAGGTTTATGTTCCGGAGTTGTTTGAGGGATAGGAAGTGTATCTACTGAACTTGGGGCTTGGACTGGCGCAAGGAGAATTTCTAAGTCATTGATTAGCTTGCCTTGCTCTTCTGTGATTTTCTTTTGTTTCTCAACCAGGGATTTTCCTGTTAAGGATTTTAAGGAAAATCGTTTAAAGAGGTTACGTGGGGAAAGAAGTTCAGCAATTTTTTCTTTTTCCTGGATTTCAATCCTTTTTCTTAATTCTGCGATATCGGTTGTTCCAAATGTTTTTTCGATAAAATGCTGTTTACTGAGGGAGTAATGCAAAGGGGTTGTAAATTCCATGACAATATTTAGGGATGTTTCTAGGTCTCCAATAGTTAGAGTTCCTTGTTCGAAGGAGGTTTTGCAAGAGTGTGCGTATTCTTCTAAAAGAAAATCGGCTAAGGTTTGGCGTATGCAGGATCCAAAATAAACAGCTACTAGGGGGTTGACCTGAGCGATGTGTTGCATTGTTTCATTAATTACAGCTGAGGCTTTTTCACTTTGTTGGTCTAAGGGCAGATTGAGAATTTGGGCCCGGGCCTGTTTCTGTAATTCCTCTTTGAGAGAATTTAGGATTTGGTTGTGTTGATCAAAAAAGGAGTCGCTGGATGAATGGGGTGTTAATTGGCCTTCAAAGGTGTTTAATGCATTGACGCGCTGCTGAGTGATGGCTTGAATATCAAGTCCTGGATGTTGATCAGCGCTGTCAACCAATCCAACTAGAGTTCTGGAAGAGATAGCGGTTAAATGGTGTACCATTGCCTTACGGAATGCTTTTTCAAGCGTTTCTTGATTTACCGCATTAAGGGAAGTAAATTGCCGGATGTCCAAAATCGCAGATACGCTTAAATCTAAACAGTGAAGAAAACTCGCGTCAGAATTGTCTTCAGGGAATTTTTGAGAGGTTTCTTCAACTAATCTTTCGACAATCACATTAATGGGTGCGTCGGCCTCACTAGAAAATGTGCTAGGATCGTATACATCAAACTTTAGCTGATTGATGTCTGCAAGAAGTTGACGAGATAGGATGTGAGGTTCTGGAAATCCATTGAATTGAACTGGGATGGCAAGCTGTAAACTATTTAGAGGTTGAGAAGGGAGATTTTCCTGGGTTAAAGAGGGATAGAGTGATGAGGAGGGGGGAGGGGGGTAGGAAGGATATTCGTGTGCCGCGGCGCTGCTGCCGACTGGAGATTCTTCATCTACGATGTAAAACGATTCTGAAAAACGATGGGAAACGCCTTCTTGTGAATCACCTTTAAATGCGCCTTCTTGTGAATCACCGTTAGGTGAGGGGGGAGCGGGCGGGACTTTCGGGAAAAAAGAGAGGGATAGCCAAGCGGGGGTTGTTCCAAGGGGGGATGAAAACGACATGACAGTTCTCCTTTATATTTATTTGTTTTATTTTTATATTCTTTTTATTTTCGATCTTTTTCGTGTTAATTATAGTTAGTTTTCTTTCTGTATTCAAGTAAAATAAACGCTTAAATCTCTGTGTTGTAGTTATTTGTATATTGATTTTTTTACTAGGAATGTAATAAAAAAGTAACTCTAAGTTATTGTAAATTTCAATAAGATAGAGTGGTTTTTTAATATGTTGGATTAAATCCTATTTCAGATAAGATTAAAGGGTGAGTAAGTGTTGAAAATAATAGTTTATTTTATTAAGATGATCATAGATAAAATTGAAACCAATCCCCTAGAGGGAAGGATAATAATATGGATAATAAACAGATGCTGTCGAAGATTGCTGCCTTGGAGACAAAAAATGATCTTCTCGAGGCTGAACTGATGTATCTTAACGAGATGCTCGTTCGTTGCGGATTTCCAGAAGGAATCAAGACCCTGAAAGAAACCGTACAAGAAGTCCTCGCTGAAGATGCTTCATTGACTCATGAGCGGCCTGAATTGATTTAAAAACTGACCTTATTCATTTTGCCTGTTAAAGGGCAGTCTCTAAGGGGCGGGTTTGAAAAACCCGCCCCTTGCTTTTTCTATGATCTTATGATACCCTCGTGCAGTTTTTAAATTAGGTTGGACCATGGCAAAGTTAGTTTTTGAGAATACAGGAGAAGAAAAAGAAGTCGAAGACGAGTCTACCATTCAAGAGATTTGTGAAGAGGCCGGCGTCCCTTTTGCTTGTACTGAAGGGGTCTGCGGGACTTGTGTCATTGAAGTGGTCGACGGGATGCAGCACCTTTCCGATTTTACCCAAGAGGAAAAAGACTTTTTAGGCGAACAGGACTTTGAACGGCTTGCTTGCCAGTGCCGGATCAAGGGCGGATGTGTCAAAATTAAATTCTAGAGGCAATGTGCGCGAAACGGGAGTTTTGCCATTTCCTCTCAAAGCTTAAGGATAATCAGATGTCTCAAACGGAAGTTTCAGCTCGCATATCGCGAGAGATGACGATTGAAGAAATTTTTTCCAGATTTCCCCAGAAAAGCCAAAAGCTGGCCCAAGAGATGACGAACCGGGGATTGCACTGCGTTGGCTGCGGAGCAGCGACCTGGGAAACGCTGGAAATGGGGATGCTCAGCCATGGATTTGCTGAAGAGGAGATCGATGATCTCGTCGCCAGGCTCAATGAGATTTTAGCGGAACAGGCCGATCAGAATACGATTTCTTTGACGAAAAAAGCAGCGGAAAAATTTAAAGAGATCCTGAAAGAGGAAGGAAAAGAGGGCTGGGGGCTTCGCTTTGGAGACAAAGCAGGCGGCTGCAGCGGCTTTGAATATGTCCTCGACTATTCTGAAAAACCCCGCTCCGACGATAAGGTTTTCCCTTCTTCTTATGGAGTGGACCTGCATGTGAGCGAGAAAGCGGTAGACCGTCTGATGGGCTGTGAGATCGATTATATCGATGGATTGAACGGGTCGGGCTTTAAAATCTCGAATCCTAACGCCAAAGGCTCTTGCGGCTGCGGCAAATCCCAAAGCTATTAAATTCACGCAATGTGCGCCGAGCGTCTCAAGATGCTTGGCGCTCCAAATCGCAAGCTCCAATTTTTTCAATATAAAATTTGTTCAAACATTTGTAGAATCACGGCATTTCCGTAGTTTTCGTAGTCTAAGCATATGTGCTGAACGGCAAAAAAAATGATATCAATGATAAAATGATATGAACGATGAAGAAAGAAATAATTTGCCCTATGCAGAGTTAACAGGAAGCATTCTAAACTGCAGTTTTGAGGTAATGAAAGAGTTAGGACCTGGATTTCAGGAGAAAATTTACAAAAATGCTCTTTTCATTACCTTAAAACAGAAAGGATTGAAAGTTGAAACAGAACAGTCTTTTGAGGTGTCATACCGGGGCATTGTAATCGGCCGATATAGTGCAGACCTCGTTGTGGAGAAGAAGGTTATCGTTGAGTTGAAATGTTGTGAGAGTTTAGTGATAGAGCATCAAGCGCAATTGTTCAATTATCTTAAAGTCTCTAAGCTCCCCATTGGCCTGTTGATCAATTTCCGGCGTCGCAAATTGGAGTACAAGAGGTTACATGGTCAAGAGAGCAATGAAGGCTGTGGAGAAACTGTTCTGGAACAAATTCAGTCTTTATTGAAATAAAAAAATATCGTTCGTATCATTATATCATTCATATCATTTCTTTTCCTCTCACTTATAAAATCTCAGACTTCTACTTCTCAAAACAAAGCTGTAGACTATGTTAAATTCTTTTCTCGTGGAGTCATTTTTGTTATACCGAAACAACCTGAAGAATCGGTTTTCGTCTGCGTCGGCTTTTCTTCAATATGTTGATCTGATCCTCGGCCCGTGTCCATGAACACTGTCCCTTCGGATCAGATCAACATAGTGAAGAGCCTTCTTGCCGAATTCCCGATTCTTCAAGTTGTTTCGGTATAGAAAAATGATCCCTTAAGAAATTCGCTATTTGTGGATGGCGCGTTTGTGGACGGCAAGGGCCGCTTCTTTGAGGGCTTCAGAGAGGGTCGGATGGGCGTGCGTCAGATTGGCAATGTCGAGGACCTTGGCCCGTTTGGCGATCGCAAGGCCCGCTTCAGCGATAAGCTCTGAGGCGTGGGGGCCGATGATATGGACCCCGAGGATCTGATCTGTCGCAGGATCGGCGACAATTTTGACAAACCCCTCTTCTTCTCCTGTGCAGCGGGCCCGCGAGTTGGCCTTGAAAGGAAAGCTTCCTGTAATGGGAGCAAATCCGAGTTGCTTGGCCTCTGCTTCCGTCATGCCGACTGCGGCCACTTCCGGGTTGGTATAGACGACGCTGGGGATTGCTGCATAGTCGATCACAGGATGGTGGCCCGCGATGATCTCAGCGACGGCAGCCCCTTCTTCCGAGGCCTTGTGGGCCAGCATCGGTCCATCGACGAGGTCTCCTATGGCAAAGATGCTAGGAACACTGGTCCGGAATTGATTGTCGATCGGGATAAATCCTTTGGCATTGGGAATGATCCCGACTTGTTCTAAGCCAAGCCCTGCGGTTGCGGGCCTCCGCCCAATGCAGACAAGCACGGCGTCAGCCTGCATCGTCTGGGTGGTTTGGTCTTTCATTTGCACTTGGAGCGAGATGGATCGATCGGAAATTTCTGCGGCAGCGACTTTGGCATTGAGGAAGAACTGCATCCCTTGTTTTGTCAGGCAGTGTTGGAGCTCTTTGGAAAGGCTTTCATCGAGCGTCGGGCAGATCCTGTCGAGGAATTCGACGAAGGTGACTTTCGAGCCCAGCCGGCTGTAGACGGAGCCGAGCTCGACGCCGATGATCCCTGCGCCGACGACAAGCATCTGCTCGGGGATTTGATTGAGCGCAAGGGCCCCTGTCGAAGAGAGGATCCGTTTTTCATCAAAGGGAAGGAAAGGAAGTGCGATCGGTTCAGATCCTGCGGCAAGGAGGATATGGCGCGCTTTGAGCTCGACTGTCCCAGGGCCGCTTGATACGGTGACCTCTTTGGCTGATTTGAGCTGCGCTGTTCCTGCATAGCGGGTGATCCTATTTTTCTTGAACAGGCCATTGATCCCTTCGCTAAAGCCCATGACGATCTGCTGTTTGCGGCTCATCATCTGCTTGAAGTTGAGCTGCATTTCCGGGATGTCGAGCCCGTGGCGGGCTGCCTCATGGCGCATTTTCCAATAGAGCTCTGAGGATTGCAGAAGGGCTTTTGAGGGGATGCACCCGACATTCAAACAGGTTCCCCCAAGCTCCATCCGTTTTTCGACGCAGGCTGTTTTTAATCCGAGCTGCGCAGCGCGGAGCGCTGCGACATAACCGCCGGGTCCGGCTCCGATGATGACAAGATCAAACTCTTCTGCCACAACGCCTCCTTAGGATAGATCGAGGAGCAGACGGGTGGGATCTTCGAGCGTCTGCTTCAGGTTGACAAGGAATAAAACAGCCTCTTTTCCGTCGACGATCCTATGGTCGTAGCTTAAGGCGACATACATCATCGGGCGGATGACGATCTGGTCGTCGACGACGACAGGACGCTTGACGATCGCATGCATCCCGAGGATGGCGCTCTGCGGGGGATTGAGGATAGGTGTCGAAAGGAGCGATCCAAAAACCCCTCCGTTGGTGATCGTGAAACTGCCGCCGCGCAGGTCATCGACCGAGATGTTTCCTTCGCGCGCTTTTTTAGCATAGGTTTCTAAAGCGGCCTCGATCCCGCCGAAGTTGAGGGTGTCGCAGCCGCGGATCACAGGGACCATGAGCCCCCGCTCTGTCGATACGGCAACGCCGATGTCATAGGTGGTGTATTGGATGATCTCATCGCCATCGATGGCCGCATTGATCTGAGGAAGGGCTTTGAGCGCTGCGACGCTGGCTTTGACGAAGAAGGACATGAACCCCAGCTTGACGCCGTGGGTTTTGACAAAGCTCTCTTTTTCCCGCGCCCGGATCTGCATGACGGCCGACATGTCGATCTCGTTAAAAGTCGTCAGCATGGCGGTTTGGTTTTTGGCCTCGACAAGCCGTTGTGCGATCACTTTGCGCAATCCTGTCATCTTTTTGCGCGTGGGAGCTCCTTCGGCAGAAGGGGTTTTGGGAGAGGGGGCTTGCTGCGGCTGCTCTGGTTTGGGGCCTTGTTTGATCTCTTGGGCAAAATCGGAGAGGGTTTTGCGCGCGCCGTCTCCGGTTGAAGCTGTAGGCGCTTGCGGCTCTGGTGCAGGGGGAGTAGGAGCGGTAGGCTGTGGAACGGGGGGTGTTGGAGCCGGCGTTTCCGCAGGCGCTTGGACAGAAGTGTCGATATAGCCGATCACCTGTCCGATCGCAACGGTCTCTTCCACTTTGACGTTCAATGTGATCCTGCCGCTTTGGGGCGCATAGAGGACTTGGTTGACTTTGTCTGTTTCGAGCTCGACGATCTCTTCATCGGCTTTGACAAAAGAGCCGGAGGGTTTGAGGATGTTGGCGACGATCGCTTCTGAGACCGATTCGCCCATGGAAGGGATTTTGATTTCGACTTGCATTTTAAAACTCTCCGAAGACTTGGCGCATTAACATCTCGAGTTGTTGCTGGTGCAGCGCGTGCGACCCAACTGCAGGAGACGCGCTCTGTTCTCTGCCGATGTAATCGACCGGTGTTTTTAATAAAGGGATGAGGTGAGGATGGATAAACTCCCAGGCCCCCATGTTTTTGTGCTCTTCTTGGACCCAAGCGGATCGCTTACAGCTTGGATAGCCTTTCAGGATGCCCTCAAGTTGGTCCCGAGGGAAGGGATAGAGCTGTTCGATTCGGATGACGGCGATATCGGAGCGTTTCCGCTTTTCCCTTTCGGCGATGAGATCGTAGTAGATCTTTCCTGAACAAAGAAGGAGTGTCTGCGCTGAGGCGTTTTTCTGGGGATCGTCGAGGACCTCGTGGAAGGACCCCGCGGCAAACTCCTGAAGGCTGCTCAGGCAGAGGGGATGGCGCAGGAGGGCTTTGGGTGTAAAGAGGACCAGCGGTTTTTTCGTTGTGTTCAACGCTTGCGCCCGCAGCACATGAAAGAGCTGGGCGGGCAGGGTGCAGTTGGCGATCCGGGTGTTGTTGTGGCCGGCCAGCTGCAAGAAGCGCTCGATGCGCGCTGAAGAGTGTTCGGGGCCTTGCCCCTCATAGCCATGGGGAAGGAGGAGGGTGAGGTTGCTGCTCAACCCCCATTTCTGTTCCGATGAGGCGATGTATTGGTCGATGATGATCTGGGCGCCGTTGGCAAAATCCCCAAATTGCGCTTCCCAGATGACAAGGGAGCGGGGATAGGCGACGCTGTAGCCGAAATCAAAGCCGAGGACCGCGTATTCGGAAAGAGGAGAGTTGTAGACGTCGAAGGGGGCTTGGGCCGGGCTGACATGGGAGAGGGGAAAATATTTTTGCTCTTTGACCTGGTCCATCCAGATCGCATGGCGGTGGGAAAAGGTCCCTCGGCGCGCATCTTGCCCCGATAGGCGGATGTGGACCCCTTCGCTGACAAGGCTCGCATAGGCAAGGGTTTCTCCCATCCCCCAGTCGATGTTGGGATAAGCGGGATCAGCCTTGACCATGGCAAGCCGCTCCTGTTGGAGCCTTTTGATTTTGGGATGGATCGCGAGCCCCTCGGGAATGGCGGAGAGCTTTTCAGCCAAGGTGATCAAAGTCGAGCTGTCGACAGCCGTCTTGATGTCCGCTAATTTCACCTCGGGAAGCGGCTTTTCGTCATGAGGTTCGTTCGAGCGGGGAGGAGCCGGCTGTTTCAAGCTCGCTTTGAACTCCTCTTCGAGTTGTTCCGCCTGCTCTGGGGCGATCGTCTTCTCTTGGATGAGCTGCTCTTTGAACAGGGAGCGGATCGAGCGCTTGTTCTTAATGATCGCATATTCCAGAGGCTGCGTGAATGTCGGCTCGTCGCTCTCGTTATGCCCATATTTTCGGTAGCAGTTGAGATCGATGAAGACATCGCAATGGAAATGATGTCTGATTTGCATGGCGAGCTGAGCGACGCGGACACACCCTTCAGGATCTTCTGCATTGACGTGGAAAACGGGGGCCCTGAAGGAACGGGCGATCTGGGTGCAGTAGAGTGTCGAGCGGGAATCTTTGGGCAGCGTAGTGAACCCGATCTGATTGTTGATCACCACATGGACCGTCCCGCCGGTGGTGTAGCCGTTGAGGTTCCCAAATTGCATCGTCTCGTAAACGACCCCTTGTCCTGCCAAAGCGGCATCTCCGTGGATGAGGATGGGAACGATGTCGGGATACTGGGATGCTTGTCTGCGGAAGATCTCCTGTTTGGCGCGGCAGATCCCTTCGACGACGGGATCGACCGATTCGAGATGGCTCGGATTGGCCACCAGCGTCACGGGGATCCGCTTGCCGCTGCGCGTTTCGAGCGCCCCGACAAATCCCTTGTGGTATTTGACATCGCCCGTTCCTTCGAACTGGTTTTGCGCGTAGAAATCCTCAAATTCTCTGAAGATCAGCGCGTAGGATTTGTTGAGGATGTTGGCCAAAACGTTCAGCCTTCCTCTATGGGCCATGCCGAGCACGCATTCGATGACTCCCAGCTCAGCACCCGTATCGATCATCGCTGCGAGCATCGGGATCATCGTTTCTCCCCCTTCGAGGGAAAACCGTTTTTGTCCAACGTACTTGGTGTGAAGGAAGTTTTCAAACAGCTCAGCTTGGTTGAGCCGGTGGAGCACCCTGATCTTATCTTCTTTGCTGAGATCAAGGGGAAAGAAAGGCTCGATTTTGCTTTGGACCCACGTCTCGAGCTCAGGGGATCCGAGCCCCATGTATTCGACCCCGATTTTTCCGCAGTAGGTCTTTTTGAGTGCGGCGACGATCTCTTTGAGAGGAGCCTTAGGCTCTTTCAGAAAGCCGCAAGTGGGGAAAAGGGTCGCAAGCTCCCCCTCTTTAAAGCCCAGATGCTGCAGGTTCAGTTCCCGAGGCTCTTGCGCAACTTGGGTGGAGATCGGATTACAAGAAGCCATCAGATGCCCGAATTTCCGATAAGCGTCGATGAGCAGGTAGACCCTCAGGTCGGGACTCTCTTTCACTCCTTCTGCAAGGGAGGTCGCTCCCGACGATCCGAACTCCATCCCTTCAAAAAAATGGCGCCAGGAGGATTCTACGCTTGTCGGATCGGAGCGGTAGCTTTTGTACAAAGCCTCTAGCATGCTCAGATTCGCGAGGTTAGCAAAAGAAAACGCCTTTTGGTCCATCCCAGGCTCCATGAAAAAAAGTCAGATCAAGGCTGAGCAGAAGCTCTAACCTTCAGCCGTAACCAGTATATATAACAAAAAGTCAACCTCTGCAAGAGCATTTCTCGATGACTTAGTTTTCCAGGAGAAAAAAAGTCGCTGAAGCTTGCACTGCAATTTCCCTAGAAAAATTTTGCCTTTAAAATGAGATTGCTGTATGCCTTACCAAGTATTTTGGAGGTTGTTTATGAAAAATCTAAAGGTTTTTCTCTTTCTAGTTTGCTTGACGCTTCAAATGGGATATTTTAAATCTGCTATGGCATGTCCTTGTGAAAATATGGTTGTTCTTGATAAAAAAGTTTATCTCGAAACAAATCAAATTGAATTGCGCAATCACAAGATTTATGTCAATTTAGGTGGGTATGTTTATGAAGCGCCAGCTCTTTATTCTGATGCAGATGGATTTTATATTGATCAAATAGCACGTAGTGGATCATGTTCTTGGTATCAATGGGAGTGTTCTCGATGCGGATTCTGTAATATTAGAGGAATTGATTGGGAATGTATTTCGTGTGGTAAGGCGATTTCACAGTAAAGGTTTCAAGAGTTGTTTTTTTGGAAGCTTTTTGGAGAAATTATGAAGAAACTAGTCATAGCTATTCTTTTAATAGGTGTATTTGATCCAATAAGGGGAGATTCGAAAACAGCTTCAAAAGAGACTCGAGAAGAATGGCAGGCAGGGAAGAGTATCATCGCTGAAAAGGATCGTCCAGTATTGGATGTTTTTTTTCGAGATCTTTTATTGAATGAAGGTTTTGCGTTTACGCTTTTTGGGGAAAAGCCAATGAGCGTGAATGAGTATGATCAAGATAATTTTGAGTTATTTTGTAAAATTTCTCAGGGGTATCAGGTTTGGAAACGATATGCTGCAAGGCTCTCTAATTCTAATTACATTTTTGTTTTTTACGAAAATACCAATCAAAAGCTTTTAGAGATTATGCTCATTAATAAGAAGGCAGTTCGGAAGGTGATCAAAAAGAACTGGGACTTGTTTCTAGAAGTAGCAGGAGAAAAAACTTCTCCGGATGATTTTATTTCTCTTTTTATAGAAAAAGGATCGCTATGGAATACCGCTCTTAAAGAAAGGGATGATCTTATCGGCATTTTGTTAGGATATGGACGATTGAATTCTGAACTTTTTCAGAAAAAAAGCGAATTAGGTCAGCGAAAAGCAGGCATCCGAAAAATACGGACCGTGCCTTCTGCTGGATATGCAACGACTGAAGAAGAACTCCGAACTCTTGTGACCACTTTGCGCCCTTTTGAAAAACATCAAAGAGGATCTCTGAATTATATGAACTTGCCCGGCTTTCTTGCTGATTCCAATAGCCAGGAGACGAGAGACCTCAAACATCAATATACTCATCAGCGCAAACAGATTGTTGAGACTTTTTCCCAGGGGGATATTGTTGATTTAGTTGTCAAACAAGTCATAGATCATAGGTTTCAGTAATTCTCCTAGTGCTCTGGGATTGGTAAAAAATGATAATGGCGGTTTTTTCAAAAAAATCTTGCATTTTCGACGAATCTGGTTATTCTCCGGTTCCTGCGTTCAGCGGGAGCTGCTGGAAGCTCCCAACTCTTTCTTGAATTTTATTTTGTCCCAGTCCATACTTCTTGTTACCGGTTTTCTGAAGAGGCGGACCAGCGAAGACTCCGGTCACTACAGTGAATTCCCCTCTGAGAGATTGTCTCGAAATAAAAATTTGACAATGTCGTTGCAAAAAAAAAGTTGTTTTAATAAAGAGGGGGTTGCGTGAAACTCTCTGGAAAAGTGATTTAAGGTTGGTCTCATGAATATGAAAAGTGAACGTTTAAAAAAACTCGAATCAGAACTGCAAGATCTCGAGCAGTGGCTCCGTCTTGGCCTCGTGCCCAAAAAAGATTTGGAGAAGCACAAAGATGAGATGAGCCTTCTTCAAGACAGGATCAATGAAGAAAAAGACCGCCTAAGATTCTTAAAAGAGAGCGGAGAGCTCGAAGAGTTTAGCGTTCCCAAACGGCCTGCCCATGGGCGGCAAGCTGTTGAGCCCCATAGCCTCCCCGATATCGATATCGCCGAAGAAGGGCTGACCGACGCAGGATTTGATATGGAGACAGAGTCGTTCGACATCGAGACGACCGCCGGCGGAGAAGAGGGGGAAGAGGGAGAAGAAGAGGGGACTCAAGTCGAGGATGAAGAAGAGGACGACCCTTTCAGCGACCGCAACCGATGGCGGCGAGGTGTTTTAGAAGACCCCGATGCCAATGATTGGTGATTGGACGCCCGGAGACGTCAGCCTTTATTTCCATATCCCGTTTTGTTCAAAAAAGTGTCCTTACTGCCATTTCTTTGTCCTGCCCGATAAAGATTCGTTTAAAGAACAATTTTTAGCTTCGATCGCCCTCGAGTGGAAGCTCAGGCTTCCCCAGCTCCGGGGGAAAAAGATCGTTTCGATCTATTTTGGCGGAGGGACTCCTTCCCGCCTTTCCCCTTCCCAGCTAGAAACCCTTCTCTCCCTCGTGTTGTCCTCCGGCCTAGAGATCGATCCCCACTGCGAGATCACCCTCGAGCTCAACCCGGAAGACGCGACGCCCGGTCTCCTCTCCGCCTATGCCGCCATGGGGATCAACCGCCTAAGCCTCGGGATCCAGTCGCTCAATGATGCCCAGCTGGCTGTCCTGGACAGACAGCATTCTGCCCAAAAAGGGGTTGAGGCGGTCCTGATGGCAGAAAGAGCAGGCATCCACAACATTTCGATCGATCTGATGTACGACATCCCCCATCAGGATTTTTCCGGCTGGCAGTCGACCCTCGATCAACTGAACAGGTTGCCGATCACCCACCTCTCCCTGTATAATTTAACCTTTGAACCGCATACTGTATTTTTTAAACGCAAGCAAGAATTGACCCCCCACCTTCCTACCGACGAGGAGAGCCTTCAGCTGCTCCACAAAGCGATCGACGCGATCGAATCCATCGGACTGCAGCGCTACGAGATCTCCGCCTTTGCACACCCAGGAAAGCATTCTCGGCACAATACGGGCTATTGGACAGGGCGCCCTTTTTTAGGCTTCGGGCCGTCTGCCTTCAGCTACTGGGAGGGGGAAAGGTTCCGCAATATCGCCCATCTTAACCGCTATAGCGAGTCCTTGGCAAAAGGGGGCTTTCCCGTCGATTTTCAAGAAAAATTGCCCTATCCCGCCAATCTGGCCGAGCTTCTTGCTATCCGCCTCCGCCTCAAAGAGGGGGTCGAGATCCCCCATTTCGAGCGCTCCCACGGCACGCTTCCCTCCCAACTGATCTCTCGCCTCAACACCCTTCAGCTCAAAGGCTGGCTGAGTTCAAACACAGAAGGCGCTTCTCTCCATGCCTTAACCCAAGAGGGGATGCTCTTTTACGACAGCGTGGCAACTGAGCTGATCGATATTTGAGAACTGTTCATTCGGTTTGCTTAGGCGCGATTGAAGTGGAAGAAGTATGTACTCGCTTTTTTATAAAAAAAACTGCCCTCCATTTTCATGAAGGGCAGTCTTGAGGAGATTAGAAGCGGCTTTCACAAGACTTTCAGTCTTTTTCAGCGCGCTTTAATACCTATGCTCGGTCTTAGTTGATCGACTCATGACCTAGAATCTCACCTAGCGTCACAGCAAGTTCAGCGATCGCTCCTTCTCTAGTTTCAGCACTAGGGATGAAACGTCGGATCCGCTCAGCTTGTTCTCTGCGTTGTGATGTTATAGCTTCTCTAGCTTGTTCAACATCATTTCGACCAAGAATGCCTGCAATTTCTTCTCTTAATTGAGGCTGTTCAGCTTCCAAGCTTGCAACAGCTTGTTGAGCTGCCGCATGAGCTTCTGTCGCCCTTGCTTCTTGCTCAAAGGCTTCACGAGCAGCTCGTCTTGCAGCAGAGTCTTCTCCCTGCCCTAGGATTAACTGTCGCAATACGGTACGATCGCCGCCAATACCTTCTAGAGCGGCGTTAGCTTTGGCGGTTGCATGCCCAACGATGTCTTCAGTTCCCCAAACGTGGAGCTGAACGACGTTCTCGCTAACCATTCTTGGCGCTATGTTTTCATCGCTTCCTGTTGTTACTGTTACAAGAGTGAAATCTCTTCCATTGAAGGTAAACACAGATGGCTCCTCTGGATTGAGGCTAGGCAGAGCGATCGTTCTTTCTTCCCCATTGAGCGTCAAGCGCACTTGAGGAGTTTGCCCATCTTCTGCTGCTGGTATGAATGCAGCTTCACAGCGATAACCATTGACAACCTTCCCGGCTTCAGCCACCAGAGATTGAAAGAGAGCTTCATTCTCGAAGTCGATACGCCAGTTCTCTCGAGCTGACCTATTGCCAGAGGCATCTACATAGAAGATCTCTTCAGATAGAGCTTCTTCTTTGTTGAAGAAACTTGCATAGCGAGTCAACTTTTCAGTCAGTTGCCGTCTTGAATCTCCAACCTGTGCTTCTACAGCGGCTTCAATCCCTTCCATCAGGCTCTGTGCTTGAGAAGACAGATTTCCGCTTCGGCCAGCAAGAGCTTTAGCGAGGTCGTTTATGATTGCTTGCATTCCTTGTTCTGGGAACATCTCTCTTAATGTAGCCACTTCAGAGCGGATGACTTCTTCAGTGATCTGATCAACCGGAATTCTAGCAAAGCGCTCGATTTCACCCTCGTAAATCTTATTGATAAATTTCTGGATGGAAATCTCTGCAAGGATCGTTTGTTCTGGATTAATAAAAGTGTGGAATGTTGCATCGGTAGGAATAGCAGTGCGGGAATTCTGTGTTAATAACAATTCAATCGCAGTGTTCATGAATTGGCGTTTTGCTTTAATGACATTTTCTGGATCTTGAGGATGTGCTTGTAAGAATGCCGCGAAAGCTGCTTCAAAAGCCTCATAGAATTTGGTTACAGCACGTTCATGTCGGGCATTTGCACGTGCGCGGTTGTGACGTATTTCTGTTGCCTCTTTGTCGGTTTTAGGTCTGACTTTTACAGGATCCATTCCACAGGCTCGAGTTTCTTCATCGGTAAGGGGTTTGTGGTATGTAGCATGGACCAATTCTGATGTTGCATTTCTAAAATTCTGATAAACAGCTTTGAATTCAGTTTTAAATGCTTTGCGCTCTTCTTCAGCTGCTTTGAAATCGCCCGATCCAACTTTCTTTTCAATGAAAAGCGCTGTACACTTAAATAATTTAGCGACGCTATTGGCTAGGGAGATGAATGCGTTGGCTACCGAAGTGAATTTTGATCCCTCGTTCTCAATCGCGTAAAGCTCAAATGCATCTGTCGTGTTGATTTCTTGATATTTTCTACCATAAAGATCTTCTACCGTTTTTTCTTTTTTACCGGTCATTACTTCAGCCATTGATCGCTGAGTCATGTCTTCAATGCTAGCCACGTCTTGTCTAGTAACATGAAAATTTGTTTTTCCCATAACTAAATTCCTCCTGGAATTGTTTTTTAATTACGTTTATTTGTTGTTTTTTTTGCTGCACAATTAGATTATATTAGCCATTGTTGTTTTATTGCAACTAATTTACGTCTTTTAATTAATTAAAATCAGCTGTTTGTGTGTTTTTAATTTTTTAGTCTTTTGTTTTTTAGATTAATTAAAATTTTGTTGTTTTCGTTTAAATATAAAAACTGTTTTCTTTTTTTTATTTGTCTTTAACTTTGAGTAGCTGTGCTGCGCATAACCAATTCCGCTCCTCTTGAAGAATCGCAGGAATTGCTAAGAGACAGTCTCTAAGACTCAAAACAACCTGAAGGCGGGGCTCTTCATGATTTCAATCCAGGGATTGTTTTTTATGGATACTGGCTTTTTAGAACGAAATAATGATATAAATGATTTAATGGTATAAATGATAATTTTTATTCATCATTCATTTCATTATTTTTTCTTTGATCGAATGGATACCGAACGTGTTTCAAAAATTGGCTTTGGCGCAGCCGAAAATCCAATTTTTGAGACACGTTCGGTATAGTTGGCTAGGTCAAAATAATCCAAAAATTCGACGAAACCCAAGTTCGTAGACAGTCTCTTATACCAAAATAACCTAAAGAATCGGGAATTTGGCCAGAAGTCTCTTCAATATTTTGATCTGATCTGAAGGGGTATAGAAGTGTGTGGTTAATGATTGTCGAGGTAGCGCTCTAAGACAAAAGCGAACCGTTCGATGTGGTCTTTGAAATGGGCGCGGGCCCATTCAGATCGGTCGAGCTCTGCTGTCAAAATCTGCTCCGCTTCGATCTGCTCTTCGAAATAGCGGAAGAATTCCTCATCGACAGGAATTTGATCGATCAGCTCCCTGAGTTCTTCCTGAGGAGCCCTTTGCTTTAAGCGAGAGAGAAAGCGGAGCGCTATAGGCACAGTCTCTTCTGGCAAGGAGTAGGGGTTGTGATCGCATTGTCGTTTTAATCGGCGGTATTCCTGGAGCGTTAACAAGGCGCTTGAGGAGTGCTGTTTGAGATAGGGTGGCATTCGGTCAAAGATGTTTTCAAAACGGTCTCTGACGCGTCGTTCAGGGGGTTGGTTCATCGTACAGGTCTGCCCGTTCCGGTAGGGTTCCCAGAGATTGGTGAGAAGGCGGAGGCGTGTGCGCTGCGGAATTGTCTCATACCAGTCGGGGGTTTCAAAATCGTGGTCTCTCAATTGCAGCTGAGAGGGGAGGACTGTGATGGCCCTTTGAGGCATAGCGCGGCGCGGCGGTTGGGCTTGGTTTTGATCTGCTGGCGGTGGAGGGGCTTGTTCTGGTTGGGGCGGGTTTTCATCAGCGGCAGGCTGAAGTGGTGGGCTTTGGTCTAATGGTGGAAGCGGATTTTGTTGAGGTTGATCTGAATTTTGACCTGCTGGTGGGGGTAGGTCTTGTGTTTGGAGTGGATTTTCACCATTGG
>CAZEYJ010000028.1:0-10570 GCA_964516795.1 uncultured bacterium | reverse complement strand
CCTTCCACAGAATCCTCTCTCAATCGTTCCAAGAAGATGGATCGATGGCTGCCGATCTTTCCCCGCTGCTGAGTTTCCTAAACTTCACCAAACTCTACATCAAGCGGGCCACAGGAAGAGAATCAACCGAAACGGAGCAGAACGTCTACACCTTCTTAGACTATGCAATCGAGACTTTTCAGCATAAAGACTTCAGCATTTTAAAAAAAACTCCCTTCGAGCTCGGCCTTTTTCCCGGTGAATTCGCTCCCGTCCATCACTATCGGGCTGCAATGAAGAATTATGTTTTTCTTTTGCTCATCCTTCACCATCTCTGCTTGTTTCAGAAAATAGACATCTCTCTTGCCGGATGGAATTCTCTTATAGGAACAGAAGATGAGATGGGCGCTTTTTTCAAATTTCACATCCAGAACATTATCCTGAACTTGAACAGAAAAACTTCCCTTCCAATCCCGGTGAGAGTCCATTTGCTTTTGCTGATTCGAAGACCTATTCAACGATTGCTTCAGACGCAGAAAAATTTAACAGAGACGCAAAACCGCCTCTTTTCTCTACCAAGCTTAAAATACTATCAAGATGTGATCTGCACAGAAAAAGTAGAAAAAATTGCAGCGACATTGATTTCAAATCGGGCGCAATTCTCTTTAAAAAAAGAATTGCCCAGCATTTTGCCGATCGATCTCAAGCCCGTTTATCCCACCTACGCTGAAGAACATCGAGATGTTTTCGAAAATTTTCTTCCCAGGGTCCGCGAAATGGCTGATTATCTCTTAGAAACGAGCTTGCAGGCACAAAAAGATTTGCTCGTTTTCAGAGAGTTCTCCCTTTTTCTACTATTCGGCGATATCGACAAGCTTCTTGCCCGGCTCAAAGCTGCCAAAGGGAGCCAAGACATCATCGATCACCTTGTATTCGAAGAGATCAATACCTTTTACAAGCGGCACAAAGAAAACAAGGATTTTGCCGCTCCCCCCGATTATCTCCTTTCCTTAAAACCATTCCAAGAGCTTGAACGGAGATGGGCTGTCACACCTCGGGCTGTTAGAGCTTTATTAAAAGACAAGCTCGAATTAGGCAACCAATGGGAAAAAGACCTTCTTCCTCCTGCATCGAAAAAACCACTGAAACGCTCCCGCAAAAATATTGAGATTCCTCTTTTGGAAACACCGGCCGCAAAAGACGATCCTCTTACCATCCCATCTCAAGAACTGTTAAGGTTGGAACCCAGCCAACCCGAAACCTCCTGTGAAGAAACCCCCTTTCCCCCTTCTTTCCTAAGTTCATCCAAACTTCCTCAGAATGCAAAGCCCCCGCTTCCAGAACCTGAAAAAATCGACTCAGATTATTTCACCGAACCTTTAGAAACAAAACGGCGCTTATTGCATGCATGGCTAACGCGACTGTCTTCCGGCCGATCACCCTATACTCAGGAAGCCTTGTCCAACGCCTATGAACATTTCGATAGCCTCCTCTGCAGCATGCGCCGTATCCACAACCACTGCGGCAAAGCCTTCATGTCACGGCAAATCTTATTTTCCTTTATTAACGACACCGTCCGCCACTGTTCTCTGGGCGTTGAACAACTCTTGTCTGCGCTCTGCAGGGAAACTCATGGGATCAAATCGCAGCAGGAGCTAAGCCCCTACTTAACGCACGACCTGTTCGAACTTCTCCAAAACTGCAATCTAGACCAATGCGATTTCCCTCATTCTGTCCGAAAATGGATCCAAGAGATCAATCAAGGGGAGATCATCATCAGGGACTTTGGCCTTTATAGTTGGCGAAGGGGCGTCCTAAGCAACCTGCTCAGAGAAAATCGTCAGCTGCAGGCTTTCTCAGACAAGCCTTTAGAAATTACTCCCGACCTCTTTAGCGCTCTACACAATTACTTAAGCCCCTTGGGAGAACTTCTTGAAACTGTGCAATACACATTTCCTTCTCAAGGAAAACTTGAACCCATTCCTCTTGAAGATCCTTTTTTTGACATGGTTTCCACCTATTGCCATGAACTGTCCCAAATGCAGTATCGCCAGGTGATGAAAGGACTAGGCGAACCCGTCCTAAACGCCGCTGATATCACCAGAGATCATTCCCTTAAAGCCTCCAACGATCCAGCTTTTGTTTTACTTCGCATAAGAGAACTTCTAAAAAAGTTTGAAAAGACCGACCTTTCTGCGAAGTTGAGCGGAAGATTGGACAATGTCCTCAATAATCTTTTAGTCCATCTCGAAACAGAAGCTTTGTCCCATCACCACTTAGAACCGATCGAGGCTTCTTTGTACCTGAGCAACATCCTCCTTCTCAATCAACTGATCGCCGAGTCAGTCCTGATCAACAAGCTCCACGCAATTGAAATTCCTACCGACTTTGAAGAAGAATTTCAACACGATCTCTTAAATCTTGCTGAAAAACTCAACATTTCTCCTCTTTTTAACACAGAGGAGATGAATTTTTTAAAATTCGGGAAGCTTAGCCGCCGCTTCATTCGCTATCCCGCTCTGCAAATGGAGCCGACAACATCGGAAAAACTCAAGAAGAGCCAGCAAAAAAAACCTCGGTCCAGTTCCTCACAATCCTCTTACCAAGCTGCAACACCAAGGCCCGACAAGATCAAACTGCTGCTCAAAGCGAGCCGACAGCTGGCCAATAAGCAATCCGCCAGTTCAGAACTCAAAGGATTTACTCCGGCAAACCGTGCAGATGCAAAAAAGCTCGAAGAGATCAAAGCTTTTGCCGCCCAAGACATTCAATTGCTTTACTCAATCCTCCGAAAAATCCTATAATCCGTCTTACATTAAGAAAGACTTTAAAAAAGGAGAATCCCATTGAGAACACTACTTTTGCTAGCCTCTCTTTTGCTTTCTTCTTTTCAACCCTTAGAAGACTTCTCATTCAGTCAATTCATTGCCAACTATGTGCCATTACGCCTAACAGATGGAAAAATCGATCTACCCAGCACGGCCAAACATGTCAAATTAGATATTGGCCTGTCTTATAACGCTCCGATGTCCCAACATTGGCTGACCCAAGAAGAAGACCTAGTCGTGTTTGGCTTTGAGCCTAACCCTGAATCTCTCGACGAAATCACAAGGGGGGCTATAAAAAAAGCCTCTTCCCATGGCGATAGCCTGGATGTTAAATACATCGGCTCCCGCTTCTTCCTTATTCCTTGTGCCCTTGGCGCCTCTTCATCAGAAAAAACACCTTTCTATATCACAGCAAAAGACTGCGGATGCAGCAGCCTTTATCAGCCCAAATCGATGGATGTCTCTCGGGTCATTGAAGTCCCTGTTTTTACCTTGTCCGATTTCTTCGACTTATTCCCCTTCGACACACATCCTGTTATCGATTACATTAAAATTGATGCGCAAGGAGCAGATCTCAACATTGCAAAAGGCGCCGGTCGCTATTTGTCTGACAGGGTTGTCTTTATCACCCTCGAAGCGGAAAATGCTGAGTACAAAAACACATCCAATTCAGAAAATGAGATTGGAAAGTATATGAAAAGCATCGGATTTATCCGATACCGCTCATCTAAAACAACAGATCCGACATATCTCAACACGCGGTTTGCAGCCTACGCAAAAACTCATCAGCTTCAGATTTATCAAAAAGGTTAATAACCCAACTTGTCACCTAACCTCCCTTAGACGCGACAGCGAGATGGAGAAGATGCAAGATTCGCGAGGAAGCTAAGGTGTTCACACCTTAGCTTCCTCGGGAACCTCGTGTCTTGTTAACGTCTTGGGCAAGATAGGGGACAAGATGGGTTATAAATGCTCTTCTTTAATCGCGCGCTGAAGAAGGGCCTTGACCGCGTCGCGCGGATTTAATCCCTCGTAAAGGATTGCATAGATCCCTTTAGTGATCGGCACCTCGATGTTGGCTTTTTGGGCCAGCTGCAATGCAGAGACGCATGTATAAGCTCCCTCGACGACCATGCCGATCTGCTCCTGCGCTGCCTGGGGGGCAAGGCCTTCAGCGATCAATCGGCCAAACATATAATTGCGGCTTAGCTTAGAAAGACATGTCACACAGAGGTCTCCAAGGCCGGAGAGCCCATTTAATGTCTCCGGGCTGCATCCTTTTGTAATCGACAGCTTGCGGATCTCATGCAATCCGCGCGTCATAAGGGCCGCCTTGGTATTATCTCCGAACCCTAAACCATCGGAAATCCCGCAAGCGATAGCGATGATATTTTTCATTGCCCCGCCAAATGCAACACCATTGATATCAGCGTTGGGATAAATGCGAAAATAAGGGGTCGTAAAAACATCAACTACCTGATGCATCACAGCGGGATCATAGGAGGAGCTGACAATTGAAGTAGGCAATTTGTGGATCACCTCTTCAGCATGGCTTGGGCCGCTCAAACAACAGACCTTTTCCCGTGATTCTTCACCTAAAACTTGAATGACCACTTCAGGGAGCAAAAGCCCGCTGTTCTGTTCAATGCCTTTTGATGTGACTACAATTGGACATTTGACCCCGCCCAGGGCAAGGACCTGTTCAAAAACAGGACGGATCCCTTTCGATGTGACCGATTCAACTAAAAGGTCTGCTCCTCGAATCGTTTCTTCCAGGTCATTTGTAAACATGACCCGATCGTCCGCCCGATAACGTGGCAATTTGGGATGCTCTCGGGTTTTGCTCAAATTTTTTATTGTTTCAGGATTAGATGACCATAGCAACACCTGATTCCCTTTTGAAGCGAGCAAAGAGGCCAAACAGAATCCCCATGTTCCTGCTCCCAGGTAAGCAATACGCATATAAAAAACCTATTGTTAAAAGACTCTTTACGAACTCGGGTTCTCATGAAAATCAATAGGAAGCTGCTTTCCCTTCCATTGCTCACTGAGTTCCCGGGTCAAATAATAGAATGAAGGATGCAATTCAAAAGGAGCATCAGGAGGGCTCAGTCCCGAAAGGGTCTTATAAATATGCCGGTCAAAAGCAAAAAGGGCCTCCTGAACAGTCTTCAGACTTTTCTCTCCAGTTGCATTTTTTAATGGAGCATAAGTCAAATGGCGAGGGTAAAGTAACACTTGGGGCTGACGGGCAAACAACAAAATGTCGAAAATAAATGTTTCGTATTTCCACACCTTGATCGTATCGACAAAGCTTCCATTCATCGTTGTTAACAAAGTAGAGGCCTGCTTACGCGCCAGATGCAATGGAAGAATACACCTGTCATTAGCTGCAATCCGTCCGATAAAGTCCATCTGAAATGAAAAAAGGCTGGTATTGGCAACTGAAAAACGAAGTGTCCCATCGTTATTAACAGCTTGCATTTCCGTTTCTTTTAACTCAGAATATTCGACGACTCCGACCTTGCCATCCTTCACGACAACAACTCCCATCTTCTCGTCGGCCGATATCCGGGAAACAGCCTTTAACACGACCTCCGACTGCGTCTGAAACTGATAGCCGATCAGCTCTGCGTCAAAGGGGTCCGCCAAAGGGTTGTCGACGAGCACAATATTCACATACTCAATACCATCTGCACGCCACTGGTCGTAAAGCCCTGAACGATAAAGCAAATGAAGGGCATTGCCGTTACCATCGGGGCCTTCAAGCAAAGAGCCGGCGCTTTCTAATAGCCAATTGCCCTGATCGTCGCAAACAGGCAAAACAGATTGTTCAAAAAAATGCAAATGCGTATTTGGAAGGCCAAAATTTTGATACTGCTCAAAAAAATTTTTAGTCTGCGCGTGATTCAAAGGAGATGTCATCACAGCTAAATGCAAAGGCCTGCCTGCGCGAGCTGCTGCAGAATAAGTCCTTTCACTAAAAAGCTGGAAGAGGCTTTTACCGTTAATCGGAGAAACACCGACAGCTCCTTTTGGCCCTGCTGTTCCTAGGCGGGATCCATGCCCCCCCGCTAAAATGAGGCAGCCGACCTTGCCCTCCCGAATCAACTTCTCCCCGATCTCCCGGTTGAGCTGAGACCCTGAACGAGCAACATTCTGGATAGGCTCAAAACAGACCTCCTCTTTAGTTTTAGAAAACAACATCTCGCGTTGACGTTCAAGAAGTGTGCGGTCATATCGCTTGATTTGAGACCAAAACTGCTCCTTTTTCTTCTCCGATAGTTGATCAAAGCCTGCCAGCAAATGTTCTTGCCCCAAGCTAGCCAAGTGAGAATGAATTAAAGATTGGCTCATCCACCACTCCTGCTATAAAGAGCTTGGAACACACGGGAAACTGGCAAACTGGACAAATCCCTTTTTTTAGGAGATAAAAGGGGAACATGAGTCAAAAGAGGGTTTGGGGAGGCCACTTTCTGCTTCAAGACCCCGTGCCGCGGATCTGCCCACAAAGAAACAATCTGAATAGGAAAGGTGCAATCAAGATAATAGCTCATGGCCAAAGGGCCTGAATCGGGAAGGACGAGAAATTGACACCGATTTTTAATTAAACTAAGCATTTCATGAAGTGTCGTCTTGCCCCGCAAATCGACCACCCCTGGAATTTCAAATGGGGGCTGCGGGCTAAAACCGAAAAGCAAAACCTGGCCATTTTTTTCATGCGTGATCAAACGGAACAACTCCTTCCAAGAATCAAGAGTCCAGTTCCGATTAAAAGAAGAATAAAACGTCTCCGTTTGAACATGAACGCCGACGCAGTGCCTGTCTTGATTGATAGAGAATCGGTCGCAAAAAGAGTCCCACTGGGGATCCCACTTTAATTTAGGGGTCAAGGCCCCCCTCTGGCGTATCAGCCAATTCGTTGGATCCGGCTTATCTAAAACCAGATCAAAATCAGAACGGGCAAGTCCAAATTTGGCCAATGAACGGTTCAAGTCAAAAGGGAGATGCCGCTTCCAATCAGGATCAACAAGAACTCGGATATCTTCAAGAAAATCAAACCCTTCCTGCAGATCTGGCCGTGTCAAATAGGTGATCTGGGCCTTGGGAAGAAACTCTCTGATCCGATAATTCAGGCCATACAGCCCTAAGGCAATGTCTCCCATCCCCCGATTCCAGCAGACCAGAATCTTCTCCTGCCCTTCTCTTCGGGCTGCCTTTAAGATCCGATCAAGCGGATTGATCCCATATTTGCGCCATAAGTATTTTATCATCATTGGCCTTGTTTCGCAGAACCCAAATTCACAAAAACTTCCCGAGCACCATACAACTGATCTGCAAGAGCACGATAAACTTCATCAGCTTCGATCCGCTTCATGCAAGGGAAATCGATAGGGCATGTGCGCTGATAGCATGGAGAACACTCGACATGCTTATGAATCACAGTCCCAGAACGATAAGGCCCCGTCACAATTTCACTTGTCGAGCCAAACAGCGCAACCATGGGCGTTCCCACTGCATCGGCAATATGCATAGGACCGCTATCATTCGTCAAGACAACATTGCATAAGCTGATGATGCCTGCAAGCTCGCGCAACGAGGTTTTTCCCGCCAAATTAATGACCCTCGAAGGCAACCCTTCAGAAATCTCTCCAACCAAAGAGGCCGTTGCTTGGTCGCCAAAAAACACAAGGTAGATCTCTTGATCGGTAAGGAGCTGTTCAGCAACTTGCCGAAACCTTTCCGGCAACCAGCACTTGGCAGAACCGTAAGTGGCGCCCGGATTAATTCCCACCAGGACAGAACCTTCCGGAATACCAAGATTTCTCAGTAGAATCGATACATCGGCAATCTCTTTTTGAGAAAGGTAAAGGCGGGGAGGCGTCTTAGAGACCGGAATTCCCAGAGGCCCGAGGAGCATCTTATATGTGACAACAAGATGCTGGTTTTGAATCTGTTCCGGAAGAGGAATGCTGCGGTTAAGGAGAAGCTTTCTTCCATTGCACTCATATCCTAGGCGATTAGCTACTTTTCCTTGCCAAAACCACCAGGCGGAAGAAAATGAATGGGTCAATAAAATCCCTAGATCGTATTTGCCCTTGCTCAGTTTTTCGATCAGCTGCTTTCTCTCGCTGCGCCGCGCAAAACCAGTCGCTTTGCTGAAACAAAACAACTCGTCGATCTCAGGGTCTTCGCGAAGCAGCTCGCAAATAGGAGATCGGCACATCGCAGTGATCCTCGCCTCAGGAAACGCCCTTCTTAAGTCGGATAAAACAGGCGTGGCCATGACCAGATCGCCAATCCAATTGGGCATGCGGACAATGATATTGCGAGGCCTTAACCTTTCAAAAGACTGCATCAAACTCTCTTCAAGTTGAACTCTGAGAGTAACACTTTTCGGGATTTTCGACACCCCCCTCTCCCGATTTAAATTATTTTTTAATAACTTGTTTTTTTGCTAAAAAGGTAAAATGAAAAATCCTAAGGAGAATCACTTGGCCCCCCAATCGGAAGAAAAGACCACAATCCTCGGCATCGATCCCGGGACGCGCATCACTGGATATGGGATCATCCGCAAAGGCAGACATTCTTTGGAAGCGATCGACTTCGGCTGCATCCGCCCGCCTCCGTCGCTCAGCGGCCCGCAAAAATATCTCATCCTTTTCAATGCGATCGAGTCGTTGCTCGACCGATATCAACCTCAAGCCGTCTCGGTCGAAACGCAGTTTGTCTATAAAAACGTCCAAAGCGCGTTGAAATTAGGGATGGCGCGAGGGGTCTGCCTGCTTGCCGCCGCCAAACGCAATATCCCAATTTTCGAGTATGCTCCTAAAAAAGCCAAGCTCGCCGTTGTAGGAACAGGCTCTGCCAGCAAGGAGCAAGTGCAAAAAATGGTGCAATTTCTTTTAAAATTGCCTATCCTTCCCCAACCTGAGGACGCCGCAGATGCATTGGCCCTTGCCATTTGCCAAGCCAACTCTCAACAATTCACTTCTATCCCCGGATCGCACTATGTTCGAGTACATTAAAGGAATTCTTACACAAGCCTCCCCCGTTAAAGTCACTCTTGAGGCCCATGGCGTGGGCTATTTACTTTTCATCCCTCTCAACAACTACGCAAAACTGCCCCAGGTCGGATCCCCGCTTACTCTTTACGTCTCGACTGTGATCCGAGAAGACTCCCACAAAAACTACGGATTCCTATCAGCCGATCAGCGCGATCTCTTCGAATCGCTCATCGAAATCTCCGGCATCGGCCCTAAAACGGGGATAGCTCTCTTGGGCCACATGGAAATCAATGACTTGCAATTCGCGATTGCCCAAGGCAATACTGCCCTGATCTCCAAAGTCCCGGGAATTGGGAAAAAAACATCTGAACGCCTCATCATCGAGCTCAGGGACAAAGTCAAAAAGTTCCATGACAAAGACAGCCTTGCCCATCCCCATTCCTCTCCCGAGGGAAGAGGGGTTGTCAGCGATGCCATCTCTGCCCTGATCAACCTCGGGTACAACCCCGCCCAAGCTCAAAAAGCGATCAAAACAGCCTTGGGCAGCTCAGAAAAAGAACCGGAGCTGGCAGCCTTGATCACCAGCGCGCTGCGCAACATCTAATAACCCAACTTGTCCCCTATCTTGCCCGAGACGTTAAGCGAAATATACGAGGTACAAGATCCTCGACGAAACCAAGGTGTTCACACCTTAGCTTCCTCGCGAATCTTGCATCTTCTCTATCTCGCACGCGCTTAAGGGAGGATAGGGGACAAGTTGGGTTAATAGTTGAATCAAGAATGGCAAATCGAGTATCATCTTGCCCGCAAAAGGCTCAGGTTTTCCTATGGATTTTATTCACCGTCCCTATCAAGCAGGCGAGACCATCGCGGCGATTGCCACTCCGCCCGGAGAAGGAGGGGTTGCCATTATCCGCATTTCCGGAAAAGACGCAGTCGCAGTCGCTGAAAAAATCTACTCGGGGCCAATCCGCTCTTACCGATCCCATCAAGCCCGCTTCGGCAAAATTATTTCTGACTGCGGCAAAACAATCGATGAAGTGCTCATCCTTCCCATGCTAGCGCCACGCTCCTATACCGGGGAAGATACGGTTGAAATCCATTGCCATGGAGGCAGCCTGATCACCCGCCGCGTCCTCAATAGGGTCTTAGAAGCCGGGGCCCGCCCCGCCAAGCCCGGGGAGTTTACCTTCAAAGCCTTCATGAATGGAAAACTTGATCTGGCCCAAGCAGAAGCCGTTCAGGAACTGATTGGAGCAAAAAATGAAATGGCCCTCGACTGCGCAGAACAACAACTGCAAGGGCGTCTTTCTCGACAAATCTCTGAGTTCAAAAGAAATCTTTCCGATATTGCCGCCATTCTTGAAGCCTGGGTCGATTTTCCTGAAGAAGACCTCGAGTTTGCTTCAATGGAAGAAGTTGTAGAAGCGCTAACCATCCTAAAAAAAAGAATGCAAACCCTGCAGGAAACATTCCATAACGGAAAAATTGTCCACCATGGGCTATCGCTTTGCCTAGCGGGACTTCCCAACGCCGGAAAATCCTCTCTAATGAACGCCCTGCTTGGCAAAGACCGGGCCATCGTTACCGAGATCCCCGGCACAACACGCGACCTGCTCGAAGACGACCTGAGGCTGGGAGGACTTCATTTCCGCCTCATCGATACGGCAGGCATCAGGGAAACAGAGGAGATCATCGAAAAGGAAGGGATCCGCCGATCAAAAGAAGCAATGAGCCAAGCCGATCTCATCCTGC
>CAZEYJ010000027.1:0-2565 GCA_964516795.1 uncultured bacterium | reverse complement strand
TTTTGTTTAAATAAAAGAGAAACACCGCGCAGAGTGCAACGGAAAAAATGAGAATTAATAAACGCTTCATGTGGAAAAAGCGGAAAATGCTTCATCGTTATCAGAAGCTCCCCCGGAAGAAGTATGGAGAGGAGAATAATTTGCAAATTGCGCGAGCTCTTTGCGATAGGTCATGTTCACTGTTCCTACAGCGCCGTGGCGGTTTTTAGCGATGATTAATTCAGCAAGACCTGGTTTATCGTAGGGATCGTAGTATTCGCGGCGCAGCAAGAACATGACAATGTCGCTGTCTTGCTCAATGCTGTTGTGGACGATGATCCCATTTGCAACAAAGTTATGGACAGTGTCGACTGTGGCATCATAAGTTTCTTCTTCGCCCAAAGGGACAATGGAAGCGATCAGGTCCCAGCGGACAGACGCTCCTTCGGGGAGGGCAATCAGATCATTTTCTTTTAGCGCATCCAGTCGTGTCCAGCCCGTTTTTTTGAGGAAGGGGTGATTTGCGCTCGCCTTGATCGATTTTCCTGTTGCCGTTGTTAGGTGATAGACCATTTTAATTCCCGATGAGAATGCTTTGGTCATCGAGTGTTTTTTTAGATGAAGATCGGCATCGACTGCATAGATAGTGATCGGCAGAGGAACTTTTCCTTCAGCGAGATCTTGGAGAGTGTGGATTTTTTTTGTTTCCGCATCTTCAATGAGTGTGTCTCCCGTCAAACATCCCGATTCGCGCAGATCGCTCATCATCGGGCGGTGCCCTTGGCGCTCTTCCACTTTTCTCGAGAGCTGTGAGAGGCATAGAATCGGGAGATTGAGCTCTCTCGCAAGAGTTTTCATCATGCGGGAGATTTCAGAAATTTCATTTTGCCGGCTTTCGGCATTACGTGAAAGGCCCGATCCGGAGATCAGCTGCAAATAGTCCACAACGAGAAATTGGATGTTGTGACTCTCTTTCATCCGCCTTGCGCGCGCTCTTAGGTCTGTGATTTTAAGTCCCGGCTGATCGTCGATGACCACGGTGCCTTTCATCATGGCATTAACGGCTGCAACAACTCTCTGGTACTCCACGCCGCTGAGAGATCCCGAGCGGATTTTATCAGATTCCACCTCAGATTGGCTGCAGATCATCCGGTGGAGCAATTGCTCTGCTGTCATCTCAAGCGAGAAGACGCCAACCGGAAGGGAGTTTTTAAACGCCACGCTCTCTGCGATGTTGATCGCAAGCGCTGTTTTTCCCATGGCAGGACGGGCAGCTAAGATCATGAGATTGGAAGGGCAGAGGCCGTTGATCAATTTATCTAAATCGACAAAGTGGGTGGGAATGCCTGTGATGCCATCATCTTCTGGACCCTTTTTCTGAAAACTCTCTTGCCTCTCTTGCAGCTCTTTGAGGTAGGGCAATTGCGAAGCCGATTTGACGCCGCTGAGAAGCTCCTTAAGGAGGACCCCTGAATTGCTATTTGCCGCTTGGCTGATGGTGAAGAATTTCGCTTGGGCATCGTCGAGAAGGACGTGGACATCTTCAGGATTGTTCAGGGCTTGCCGTTCTACGTCTTGAGCAGCGTTGATCATTCGGCGCAGGATCGATTTGCTGCGCACAAGCTCGATGTACTCTTCGATATAGGCGGAGGTTCCAGCGTATTGCGCGAGGGTGGTCAGGTAGCTGACGCCGCCAATGGCTTTAAGTTTATCTTGTCTCTTGAGTTCTTCTGCAATGATATGGACGTCTGCGGGCTTGTCACTGCGGTAAGCGCTTTTGAGAGATTGGAAGACGATTTTATGTTCAGTGAAATAGAAATCGTTCTCGTCTAGTCCATCAGCGCCGATGTTGAGGCTGTTAATGTTGGTGAGCATTGAGCCCAAGACAAGCATTTCCGATTCTTTAGAGTGGGGAGCCGTCTTGATTTTTTCCCTGGCGTGATGTGCTTCTTCTGACATAATCCCTCGATTTCCTTGTCTGGAGTATTAGAACTTTCGATTATTTATGCCACAAAAAAAAGCCTTGAACAGACGTTCAAGGCTTTGTACGGAAAGAGTGGGATTTGAACCCACGGTACCGATTTAGGCGGTACGCGTCCTTAGCAGGGACGTGCCTTCGGCCACTCAGCCATCTTTCCGCGGAATAGATATTTCACTTGTGGGCCATTTTACAAGGTTGGTGCATTCAGGGCAAGGATCAATTTGCTAAGTGGAACATCGAGTCTTGAATTATCTCGTGTCTAAACGCTTGCCATTCAAAGCATTCCAGTGGCTGCTATGGATGGAACCGTCGGGGTTTTGAACGACGATGCAATGGACTGGGAGGTAGACATCGGTCGTCTTGCGGATGGAAAACTCGTTGCCGAAGGCAGCCCGAGTGATCTTTTCGATTTGGGAAATGGAGAAACGGCGGGATAGGCGGTCGGCATTCCGGTGGGACTTGGTGACAAGGCTCTCATCGAGACGAGTGGAAGGGGAAGTTTTTAGCAGCGGCTTTTCGAGGTGTAAGCGGTACTTGCCCCCATTTTGGACGATCAATTTTTTTCGGCGGCAATTTTCAATCCATGCATCGATGACATCGCTATC
>CAZEYJ010000026.1:0-3059 GCA_964516795.1 uncultured bacterium | reverse complement strand
CGGCTACGTCGGCCTATCTTCAATATGTTGATCTGATCCTCGGGCCGTGTCTATGAACATTGTCTCTTCGGGTCAGATCAACATATTGAAGAACTTCCTTGGCGAATTCCCGATTCTTCAGGGTATTTCGGTATAATCTCCTGATAGTTTGAGTATATTTTCGGTTTTTTGCTAAGATCGGCATCAATCATCGCTAACAGGTTCTCATCATGCCAGATCTGCATCACACACTATCCAAGTTCAAAGGTTCAATCGTTGCGTTGGCAACTCCGTTCACTCCCGAGGATGAGGTGGATGAGGAGGCGATCGCCAATCTGATCGAATGGCATATTCAAGAAGGCACGGATGGGATTGTCTTATGCGGGACGACCGGAGAAGCTCCTTGTTTAAGCGAGGAAGAAACGGCAAGGATCATCGAGCTGGGAGTTTTTTGCGCAAAAGGACGGATCCCGGTCATTGCAGGAACGGGCAGCAACCAGACCCGCCATGCCGTCGAATTGACCGAGCAAGCCCAAAAGGCAGGGGCGGATGGATGCCTTGTGATCTTTCCCTATTATAACCGCCCTACGCCTCAAGGATGTCTTCAGCATTTTCAGGAGTTGGACAAGGTCGGGCTTCCGATCATTGCGTACAATCATCCGGGAAGGACGGGGATAAAGCCTCCCGTTAAGACGTTAGCAGCTATTGCTTCTCTTGACTCTGTCGTCGCCGTGAAAGACGGCTCAGGAGATTTAGATTATATTTTAGATTTGATCCACGCCTCTGATATTCCCATTTTTTCGAGCGATGATTCCCTCTGCATCCCGATCATCGCCAGCGGCGGAGTGGGGGTGATTTCGATCGTTGCCAATGTGGTCCCCCGCCTTTGGAAGCAGTGTTTGACCCTTTTGCTGGAAGGAAAGATTGCAGAAGGCAGGCAGCTCTATCGGCAGCTCTATCCGGTTGTCAAAGCGATGGTTTTGGAGACAAATCCCCAGTGTGTCAAGTATGCCTTAAGCCTGATGGGGAAATGCCGGGCAGCCATGCGCCTTCCCCTGATTGAGCCAAGTCCCGAGACTCAAGAAAAGATTGCACAGGCGCTATACCGAACTCGGCCTCAAACTCCAGAGACTTTTTGTTCTATTGAGATTAATACGCTTTAATGTTAGATTTCAGTTAATATGATTAGCAATCTTGTTCTCACATCCGTTTGTTCAGTTAGCCTTAAAGGTTGGGCTAGTTCTACTTTGACCCGTACCACCGGCCTCCGCCGGTAATTTCATTTTTTCCTCATTTTTTCAAATTATTTACCCTAAACGAGCTCTTAAAGAGAGATTTTAAATCCTATGTTTCGTCACATGCCATTTATTTTGATCGGGATCATTCTCGCAGCAGGCGGTTTAAGCCCTCTGATCCCAGTTGCCGGCAAAGAAGTCTTTTATGCCGTTAGCCTTTCGTTGAAAGCCGTGATCGTTTTCCTTCTTCCCGTGATCATTTTTTCCTTGCTTTTCAAGACAGCCGTCCAGCTGGCTAAAAATGCAACGAAGACGATCTTTCTCATTCTGGCGGCGATCTGCTGTTCTAATTTTATCTCGACATGGATCAGTTTCTCTGTGGGCAAGGCGGCCTATGGGATCGACTTGTCGATGGCCTTGCCAAGCGAGCAGAATGCCTTAGTCCCAGCGTGGACCTTTTCTACCTTTAAATGGATCGGCAATCAGCATGCTATGTTCGCAGGGCTGGCCCTAGGGATTTTACTTGCGCTCTACAGACCGGCAATAGCTCAGAAGCTTTCCAGATTTTTTGACCTCATTGTCGCTAAGGTCTTACGCGGGATCTTGCTCATCATTCCCTTTTTTATTTTTGGGTTCATCCTTAAACTTTCCCATGAAGGGACCCTTGTAGCGCTCATTTGGGACTATGCCCCGGTCTTAGGGATCGTAGCAGGAGCTGTGTTCTCCTACATTGCACTCCTCTATTTGGCAGCGAACCGGTTTCAACTTAAAAGTGCAATCCGTTCCATGAAAGCCATGATGCCAGCTGCCCTTGCCGGTTTTGGAAGCATGTCGAGCGCAGCCGCGATGCCGCTGACGATTTTGGGAGCGGAAAAGAATGCGCGCAATCCGGACCTTGCCCGTTCGGTGATCCCGGCGACCGTGAACATCCATTTGATCGGCGATTGTTTTGCGATCCCCATCTTTGCTTTTGCCGTCCTTAAGAATTTCGGGGTGGCAGAGCCTTCGATGTGGGCCTATCTCCAATTTTCCCTTTATTTTGTTATGGCCAAATTCTCTGTTGCAGCCGTTCCCGGCGGAGGAATTCTCGTCATGCTGCCGATTTTGGAAAGCGCGCTTCAGTTCGATCCGGCGATGTTGTCATTGATCACCGCGCTCTACATTCTGTTCGATCCTGTGATCACCTGCGCCAACATCCTCGGTAACGGGGCATTTGCTATGCTGATGGACCGCAATCCGCTCCTAGTACCCAATCGCAAAAATTCTTGAGGTTGGGAGCTTGCTTTGACATCATGAAGAAAAAATAAAGGAATGCAGATGCCTGTGTTTTTTGGCTCGCAGGAAGGGATGCCGTACAATTTAGCTGGACATCATCAAGTCGTGCTCGTCACAACCCAAGGATGGGATGAGAAGCAAGGAGAGCTGATCCTGTACGAAAGATCAAGCGATGATTCGGCTTGGACTGCTGTCCAAGGGCCTTTTCCAGTTGTTCTAGGAAAAAACGGGCTTGCTTGGGGAATCGGTTTGCATCCAATGAAAGCTCAAGGGTCTTATAAACAGGAAGGGGACGGGAAGTCTCCTGCAGGGATTTTTTCTCTTGGCAGTGCATTTGGGTTTGCTCCCCATTCTGAAATGGGGCAATTGAGGGTAAAATACCTTCAATTGCATGAATTTATAGAGGCCGTCGATGATCCGCTCTCTTGCTATTAACCCAACTTGTCCCCTAACTTGCCCAGCGAGCTGAGCGAAATATACGAGATACAAGATTCTCGATGAAGCCAAGGTCGCGACCTTGGCGAGGAGAGAAGCGCAGTAGATCGTGTATTGTAGCCAGCTACGATGGGC
>CAZEYJ010000025.1:0-6405 GCA_964516795.1 uncultured bacterium | reverse complement strand
ATCAGATCGACAGATTGAAGAAAAGCCGACGCAGTCGAAAACCGATTCTTCAGGTTGTTTCGGTATAGCTGCCGGTCTTGTTGCCCATCGTAGCTGGCTACAATACACGATCTACTGCGCTTCTCTCCTCGCCAAGGTCGCGACCTTGGCTTCATCAAGAATCTTGTATCTCGTATATTTCGCTCAGCTCGCTGGGCAAGTTAGGGGACAAGTTGGGTTTATATTTAAAAAATCTTTTTTAATGTTTTTAACCCTGATATTCCTTCCACTTCAGTTGTACACAAGAAAACCTGAAGAACCTGATTTCAACGACAGACTCTTAGACTGCGCCATGAACGCTCCCCCTTCGGGCTGTGTTAAGTTATTGTTTATTAGTTATTTGTGTTTTATTAATTAAATTGATTTATATGAAATAATTTGTTATGATTAGTAATAAAAATTAAGAGGTTTATTTTTGGTTAACATTTACTTAAGCACGTGTGACAATTATTCGCATCCTGCCGTTATAGAGGGTTCTGATGGCCTTAGCACCGTTTCTGAAGGCTCTTCTTCAAAAAATATGGGTTTTGCCACTGCTGTAAAAGCTCTTGTGTTTGTTAATAAGATTCTTAAATTCAGAGAATCGCGTCAAAAGGCTTTAGTTGCCTTACCTCCGGAAAGCAAGCTCAACAGAGCCACCAACGGTCAGTTTGAAGTCAGATGTGTATCTATGCAAGATGCTTCAACGGTATCACAGGCGATTTTGCCCACGTTGCAGAATTGGATGAGGCAATTGCTAGCATGGCAGTACTGTTGCGCGAAATCACCGGAAGACCAAGGACTTATTGCTGATAGTTTATTTATTCTCGAAGGGATCGTTGAGAGATGCCGCTATTCTAGGGACTATGCATCTTGGACTATCCTGACAGCGATCGAAAAAAACGATCTGAATGAGCTGAAAAGCGGCAATGTTGCCAACGCCGTTCAGGCAATAGGATTATGTGAAATCAAAGAAAAAGAAAAATCGATTATATACCACTATCTAGCAACAGCTCCGCGAAACCTCAGGATATCCTCTTCTATTAAAGGCGACGAGCCCTGTTTTAGAGGAGCCGGCACTGCAACAATCCGTCACTTACTGCAGAAAGCAGTGTTTTATAGATGGGAATCGGTTATAACCTATCCGCTAGCCAATGCGAGGTCTTTTTATTTCGACATGGGGTTTAAACCATTCTCACGAAAAGGTTACCGTTTGGACGTCCCCAATATTGCGCTCTAAAAAAAAATGGGCCCAAGAGAACTCTTGAGCCCATTGACTTGCGACTGGAAGGAATATCAGAGGTTCCAGCCCGGCTCAATGTGCATTCTTCTGAGAAGTTCAGGCAAGAAGCGGTAGATCGGACGCTCTTGGTCCTCGATCTCAAAACCATCTTTGAGCAGTGTATAGGTTTCTTCTTCGCTCAGTGTGCGGTTGTCTACGCGCAGTTTGTCTTTAATTTTTCCAAAATTCAAAACGCTCTTTGGCCTGTTGACATATTTATTGAGCCGCAGTTCAGCTTTATAGGCTTTTCTTGCGATCTTGTTTTCCTTAAATTGGCATTTGTAAGGAGGCCAAGTGAAGGACGTATGGCAGTCTGGTCTAAAGATGATCTTTTCAATCGATTTTTCAACAGGAATGGCGGGAGCTGATGTCAATTCGATCGTTTCGGTCACAAGCTTTTGTCTGAGAACGCCGTCGTTCCGAGAGGCGTTATAGAATTCGCTTGCAAGGAGGAGTCCTGGGAACTGCTTGTGGCTGTTGACGATCTCTTTGATCGATTGGGATTGGACAGGAACGAGGAACTCATCGATCTCAAGCGTAACCAGCCATTCCGTCTCTTTAGCGGCTGCGTATTTTGCGGCGTGTTGGTAGGCGGGGAGTTGCGTGCTTAACGCCCACAAGGTTATATCGTTCTTGAGCTCGTCGGGGATGTAATTGGGCCAATAGATCAACGTGACCAGACCCTCTTCGATGTAGGGAGTGAGGACTTCGACAGAATTGTCGATGCTGGCATTGTTGTATAAATAAAAATGATCGATGCCGATGAGCCGATGGTATTCAATCCACTCTTTGAGATACCGCCCTTCGTTCCTGAACAAGGAGCAGGCGGATATTTTATATTTGGTTGGAGATGATCGGGCCTTTATTCCAACTGCATGGATTGAAGCAGGGGAAAAACTCAAAGTGAAGACCAACATGAGTAGAGACAAAAGCATCTTGATACTCTTTAACATAGCCGCCTCTTAAGCAAAAAATTTAATCGCACTTATGTGTATAACATAGCTGCCTTACATAATTCAAGAATCTCTTTTGCATCCGGCTAAATTTTTGTTGCTTTCTTTCCTCACTCCATTTAAATAAATGGGGCGTAAACACAACCATTTCATAGGAAGGTTATGTCCGTATTAGAAGCCACAAAGAGAAGATATGTTCCCGTCAGTGTGTTTCAGCTTTTTTCTATAGGGATCGGGCCCTCGAGTTCTCATACGGTAGGCCCGATGAGGGCGGCTTTATTGTTTGCCCAAGATGTTGAGGCTAAAGGACATTTGCCCCATCTTGCCTCTGTGTCTGTCGAGCTGTTTGGATCGTTGGCGATGACAGGAAAAGGGCATGCTACGGATATTGCGATCTTGCTGGGGCTGGAAGGACATACTCCTGATGGAGTCGATCCGAATGCAGTCAAGGATTATATCGAAAGGATTGAGCGGGACAAGACCCTTCATTTTTTGCAGCAGGCGACGATCGCTTTTCACCCTTCCGAGCAGCTGGTCTTCCACAAAGGAAAACGGTTCACTTACCATTCCAATGCAATCCGGTTCAAGGCTTTTGATGCCTGCGGCCATGTCCTGCTTAGCGATATCTATTATTCGGTTGGAGGAGGATTTGTCGTTCCTCAAGACCAGGTCCTGGAGCCTAATTTCACAACCTCTTTTGACGATGAGGTCCCTTATCCTTTTCAGACTTGCGAAGAGCTCCTTCAACATTGCCGCGATGAAGGTAAAAGCATTGCAGAGATCGTTTTGGCCAATGAATTGACATGGCGTTCAGAGGAACAGGTCCGTTCGGGGATTTTACGCATATGGAACGTGATGCGCGAATGTGTCAAGCGGGGGATAGAGCAAGAGGGGATCCTTCCCGGCGGACTTAACGTCAAGAGGCGCGCTGCCCAGATCTATAAGGAGTTGACCAAAGAGGGCCCGGCCCTTTCCGATCCATCGCAATTGTTCGACTGGGTGAGCTTGTTTGCGCTTGCCGTCAATGAAGAAAATGCGGCGGGAGGAAGAGTCGTTACCGCACCGACCAACGGCGCTTCAGGGGTCATCCCTGCCGTACTCCATTATTATGAGAAGTTCACTCCCAATCCGACAGAAGAGGGGATTGTGACATTTTTCCTGACTGCTGCTGCCATCGGGATCTTATATAAGGAAGGGGCCTCCCTTTCGGCAGCTGAAATGGGCTGCCAAGGGGAAGTCGGCGTTGCCACATCGATGGCAGCCGGCGGACTCGCTGCGGCATTGGGAGCAACCAATGAGCAGATCGAAAATGCTGCAGAGATCGGGATGGAGCACAATTTAGGGCTGACCTGCGATCCGGTCGGCGGACTTGTCCAAATCCCCTGCATTGAAAGAAATACGATGGGCGCGCTTAAAGCGATCAATGCAACCCGCTTGGCTTTGCATGGCGATGGGGACCAATGCGTTTCGCTCGACCAGGTGATTGCGGCAATGCGGCAAACAGGCGAGGACATGCAAACAAAATACAAAGAAACTTCAGAAGGGGGCCTAGCCCTTTTTGTGCCGGTCAACCTCCCTGAATGTTAAATGGAGGAAATGATAAACCTTTGATTTCGCGAAAAAATCGATGGTTTTTTCCTGAGACCAGGCTTTGTCATTTCTTCAAAAATGGTGTTTTATGAGCTTAACAGTCTCCCCATTGCAGAAGTTGCGCGCAGAGTATCAACTTCTATTGCCCGATCTCCTCAAGGAGTGCGCTTCTGTTGAGCTCCGGCCCCTTGAAGAGGCAGCGGTCTTGCCTTCAGATCGAGAAATTGAAGCGCTTTTTCCCCATCTTTCTTCGCATCAGGTCTTAATTGGAAAACGAGGAACTAAGAGGCAGGGCCGCCCCTTCCGCGTGGGCGTTGTCTTTTCAGGAGGGCAGGCAGCAGGAGGGCATAATGTCATCGCAGGACTTTTTGACGCTCTAAAACAGCTCCATCCGGATAGCCGCTTGTTCGGCTTTCTGGGAGGGCCCGGAGGGATAGTTTCATGTTCTTATCACGAGATCGATGCAGATCTCTTGAAACCTTACCGCAACCAGGGAGGGTTTGATCTGATCGGCTCCGGCAGGACCAAAATCGAAACGCCCGAGCAGCTCAGCGCCAGTTTAGAAGCGGTCAAGAAGCTTCAGCTCGATGGACTCGTTATCATTGGAGGAGATGATTCGAATACCAATGCTGCTGTCCTAGCTGAATATTTTCTTGCCGGCGGGTGTCAGACGCAGGTTGTCGGCGTCCCTAAAACAATTGATGGAGATTTGAAGAACCCTTATGTGGCGGTCTCGTTTGGATTCGATACTGCTTGCCGAGTCTATTCAGAGATCATCGGCAATATTGCGCGAGATGCCCTTTCTGCGAAAAAGTATTACCACTTCATCCGTTTGATGGGGCGTTCTGCTTCCCATATCGCCTTAGAGTGCGCCTTGGCAACCCATCCTAATTACACCCTTATCGGCGAAGAAGTTTTCTCTTCAAAGAAGACCCTGCAGCAGGTCACTGTTGAGCTTGCCGATATGATTTGCCGTCGTGCAGAACAAGGCAAGCAGTTCGGCATTGTCTTAATTCCTGAAGGGCTGATCGAATTCATCCCTGAAGTGGGAGTTTTGATCCAGGAGCTGAACGCCTTGCTTGCCAAAGAAGGGGCGCTAGATCCTGTTGCAGCAGCTAAACGCCTTTCTCCGGAGTCTTTGGGCTGTTTCTCTTCTCTTCCCGAACTGATCCAAAAGCAGCTTTTGCTTAACCGGGACCCTCATGGGAATGTCCAGGTTTCTCTCATTGAAACAGAGCGGCTGTTAATGGAAACGGTCTCTACTGAGCTCTCCAAGCGGCAGAAAGAGGGGAGGTACAAGGGAAAATTCAACCCTGTGTCCCATTTTCTCGGCTATGAAGGAAGGGCTGCTTTTCCCTCCCAGTTTGATTGCCACTATTGCTATGCGCTTGGATTCACGGCTGCATTGCTGATCGATTCCGGAGTGACGGGCTATATGTGTTTTGTCAAAGATCTCAACAAGCCGCTTACGCAGTGGCAGGTCGGCGGGGTCCCTTTGGCCTCCCTCATGGCGTTTGAAATGAGGAAGGGCAAGCGTAAACCGGTGATCAAAAAAGCGCTCGTCGATTTAGGCTCCGCTCCATTTTTAACATTCTGCCGAGACAAAGAAAAATGGGCGTATCAGGATGATTACCGCTATCCAGGCCCGGTTCAGTTTGGAGGAGATCCATCCGTTATCGATCAAATTCCGCTCTCTTTATGATCCAATCTGTTCTTCTTCCTTTCATCGGCATGAAGGCCAAATGGTATTTTTTACGCGAAGAGTGGAAAGTCCGTGCCCGATTTTACTCAGATCCTCAGTTTCGCGACCAAGACAAGGCATTGAAAAAAGCCTATCGTTTCTCCAATCCCTATCGGATGAACAAACGCTTTTTGCATCGCTTGGGCCACACCGATCTAGATACTTATGGAGAAACCCCTTTGACCACCCTTGATACAATGGTCCGTGAGTGCGCGATTACCGCTCAAGACAGCCTCGTTGAGCTTGGATGCGGCAGGGGACGCGGCGTCTTTTTTCTCAGCCATCGGACGGGCTGCTCTGCAAGGGGGATCGACTGGAACCCTGAATTCATTGCAAGGGCCAAGAAGGCCGATCTCGGCAGGGCTCGAACGAAGTTCCTTTGCGACGATATCCTCAATGCCGATCTTTCCACTGCGACGGTGGTCTATTTGTTCGGAACATGCCTTCCCGACGAGGTCATCGAACGGCTGGTTGAACGATTCTCTCAGCTTTCTCCTTCCATTCGGATCATCACAGTCAGTTTTCCCTTAAGCGACTACTCTTCCCGTTTTCGCATCGTTAAAGAATTCTTAGGCGAGTTCCCTTGGGGCAAGACAAGCCTCTACGTCAATGCGCACATTTTAAAGTAAGCCTTTGCCTTCGGCCTGGATTAGAGCAAAGGCGAGGATTGGGTCGCGGCAGTTGACGCGGACAATTTGTCCAAGGATCGGCACTTCTATGTAGCCTTTGATGATCCCATCTCGGAGCTCTTGTTTGGTAAAGGCGGGGTTTTGGGAGATTGCTTCTGAGTATTCCCTTTGGGTTTCTCCGGAATGGGAGAC
>CAZEYJ010000024.1:0-10979 GCA_964516795.1 uncultured bacterium | reverse complement strand
GGCTTGCCGATATCCATGAGCAAGGAATTGTCCATTCCGATGTGAAGTTCAAGAATCTTCTGATAGGTTCCGATAATCAGATCAAATTTGCTGATTTTGGATATGCTGTGAGAACAAACGAGCTCGTTCATGGCGGGACGGACGTTTATTATGCGCCTGAGCAGCTCCAATGTCTTGGAAAGCCGGAATCTTTTCAGGTAGAAGAGCAGTATAGGGATCGCCTCGATATGTGGGGAGCGATGGTGACCCTTGCATGCCTGAACAGGATTAGCTTGAGTCAACGTGGCCTCAGTGATTTCCAAGAGCGATTGATCTCTTATGAAGAGAAGCAGATAGAAATAGCCGAAGCAGCGATTGAGGAAGCTGCCAAATACGGAGGCGATCCTAAAGTCAAACTGCGTGTTTATGCGGAACTCAATGAACAATATATCGCGTCGATGATTGCTGAGCGGGAGGCAAACCACTTGAACCCCATCGGTCTTTTTTCTGATCTAACGGCGACTAACCGGTTTGAGGAATTGTTAATCCAGATGTCTGCATTTAATCCTGCACAAAGGATCAGCGCTGCGGAAGCTGTTGAGTTTTATGGTACAGGCGATGGATTTGAAAAAGGCGAGCAGGTTGAATAAGGGGATTTAAAGGAATTTTAACGCAATGGCCGTCCATTGAATTGCAATCGGGCGGCTATTTTCCTAGAGCTGCCGAAGAAGTTCTGAGAAGTGGCGGTTTCTTGACGACGATAAGGCTGTGCACTGTTCCCGGTTCTGAAGAAAAGCCTAAGTTCTCGAGCGCTGCAGGATTAGGATAGGTCTTAGGTTCTTTTTTAAAGTATGTCGTATCGCTGATAAAGATCGAAGGACATTGCTTGATCTCCGCAAGTCCGGGCGTTGTTTCTTCCAGCATCCTAGAGGCATGGTTAGCCCCCGCTAAAATAATAAATCTTTCACCCTTGTATTTTTCCATGATCTTTTTTGCTGTGTAGTTCA
This sequence comes from uncultured bacterium, assembly GCA_964516795.1. GTDB lineage: Bacteria > Chlamydiota > Chlamydiia > Chlamydiales > Rhabdochlamydiaceae > Acherontichlamydia. The sequence goes on along the minus strand of CAZEYJ010000024.1, from coordinate 9,993 downwards.
GCCCTGCGATCCGCTCATTCTCTTTTAGAGGCTGGTGGGGGGTAACGCCAGCCTGTGCTGCGGCACTGGAATCAATGGCAACAATGTGGATATGGGCTTTTTTAGCTTCTTTGACCAGATGGGTGTAGGAATAGGGGGCGGGCAGTTCGTATCTGTCATCGATTTTCTGAAGGTCGTCAAGGAGGGGCTGAGGAGGGTCTAAAGCGCTGTCCTTGCTCCATGCATCCAACAGGTCCTGCCTGATATCATGCTTGATAAGCTCTAAGAACAAGGTGGTCACGTTCCAGGTTGTATGCAATTCAGACCATAGTTCATTTAAGATGTGTTTGGGAGACCAGTGGGTATGCAGCTCTCCGATGCAGCATCCCGGGAAGTTTTTTTCAAAAACTTCTTTAATGATCAGTTCAGGCGAAGATTGCTTGAAGATGCAGGTCACGGGTCGCGGAGGGGGGCAGGATGAGAAAAAGGCGACTGCCTTGCAGACTAATCGATGAGATTTGTTATTAAGTTTGCCGTCTTTACGATGGTGGAGCCCTCCCTGCCCAAGGTTCAGGGAGCGAGAAGGGGGGTAAGAGCACGGGTATCCCTCTAAACTCATATAATTCTCTTGAAAAAGGTTTTTATTAAATCAATTCTACCATTTATCCGATTAAATAAGTCGTAAAAGTTTATTGTGCGTACGACAAACGCCACTATATTATCTTTAATTTAAGGTTGTTGGCTATCTCGATAGTGTCTTAACTGCCTGATGCTTAAAGTTTTCGGTGGCGTTTTTTTTCGGCCCCATTTTTCCTAAGTGGCTTATTTTTAATGATAATGTGGTTTTAAGATGTCTTGTAATAATAGGTTAATTCTGGCGATTTATGTAGTGGTTTTTCGTTAAATTTTATCTTTAGAAAAAAATATTATTAAAAATTATTTTGATTGATATTTGGTAGTTATATATAGGTGGTTTTTAGGGTCAAATATCAATGTTGAGGTGTTTTTATGGATAATAGGATTTTGAAGTGTGGTTTAGTTGGTGGGTTAATTGTTTTTGTTTGGTGTATAGTTTCTTGGATGTTTCTGCCTTGGCATCATCGTTCTTTAAATAAGTTTAAAGATGAGAGTAAAGTATATCAAGCAATTAAGGACAATGCGCCAGTCAGTGGTATTTATGTTCTTCCTAATATGTATATCTATAGGGATGGAGCCAGTCAGTCTGATTTAAATCGAGAGGTGTCTTCGCAGACGCAGATGATGCAAAAGGGTCCTGTCATGTTTGCTTCTGTTTGTGTTGAAGGGATCACGGGATCTATGTACATGCCGTTTATCATCTCTTTAATTATTGAGGTGGTCGGAGCTGGTATCATTACATGGATGCTGTTCCAGACAAGGCTAACTGCGGTAGAGCATAAAATTGCGTTTGTCACGCTTGCCGGGCTGTTGGTCGGAGTTTTGGGTTTGCTTCCATCGTGGAACTGGTGGGGATTTTCTCTTTCCTACACATTAGGCGGTATGGCAGATCTGGTCATTGGATGGTTCTTAGCAGGTATTGCCATCGTCAAGGTTGCTAAAAAATAAGTCGTTTTTTAAGAATTGCCAGTCTTTTGAGGACGCGCTCTATGATTTATGGGGCGCGTTTTTAATTTAGAGAAGGACATGATCGATCCCCATCCTTGCCTTTGACGTTAAAAAATACACCAAAAACTATTTTAACTATGTGCTGGCGGGGTGCAGTATACCTATACTGAAACAACCTGGAGAAGAGGGCTCGCCTGTTTAGGCTTTCCAGATCCTTCCGGTTGTTTTTGTACAGGCTCTCCGATCAAGGTTTGATGGTTATAGCCCGTGACCTTAATTCGTTGAAGGGTTCCGATCATCTCCTCATTTCCGGGAAAGATCACATTTTTCCAGCAGCGGGTTCTGCCTTTGAGTAATTTCTCGTCCCTATTTTTCTTTTCGACAAGGACCTCAACGGTCGATCCGAGCATCTGCTGTCTTTCTTCGGCGCAGATCTCATTGTGCAAAGAGAGGAGGCGGTGGAGTCTTTCCTGTTTGATCTCTTCTGGGATGTCATCGCGCCAGCGGAAAGCCGGAGTCCCTTTTCTTGCGCTGTAGGCGAAAATAAAGGCGACGCTATAACGGATTTGTTTGAACAGGTTGTAGGTTTCCTGGAACTCTTCTTCTGTTTCTGTAGGGAATCCGACAATAATATCAGTGCCGAGAAAGACGTCTGGGACAATTTCGCGCAGCAGGTCCACTTTTTCTAAATATTTTTCAATTGTGTAGATCCTGTGCATTTTCTTCAAAACGCGGTTAGACCCTGCTTGCATAGGGAAGTGAACAAACTCGCAGACGGAGGGGAGGTCGCGGATTGCTTGCATCAGCTCGACAGTGATGTCGACGGGGTGGCTTGTCATAAAGCGGACCCGTTCAAGCCCGGGGATTTTATCTAAACGATAGAGCAGGTCGTGGAACATGCAGTTCCATTCCGGTTTGTCTTTGCCGTAGCTGTTGACGTTTTGCCCAAGAAGGGTGATTTCCTTGTAGCCTTGTCCAACTAGGCGGATGCACTCTTCCACAACGCTGTCGGGGTGGCGGGAGACTTCCTGTCCTCGTGTATAGGGGACGACGCAATAGGTGCAGAATTTATCGCACCCTCGGATGATGGAGACGAAGGCTTTGACGGGATCATCTCTCTTGGCGACGAGGTAGTCGAGGTTTTCCTCGAATTGGTCATCAGTCCTGATTTCTTGTTTCCCTGAATGGATGACATGGTCGAGGACGTCATTCAGCTCGCTGATGTTGTTGGTGCCGATGACAAAGTCGATGTGGGGGAGTTTGCGGAATAAAGTTTCTTTTTTGGCCATGGCCATGCAGCCTGTAACGCCGATGACCTGCTTTTTAGAGCGGCTGCGTCCAAGCTGTCCCAGTTTTCCCATGACTTTTCTTTCGGCCAGGTCCCGGATCGAGCAGGTATTGAACAATAAAAGGTCGGCGTCCTCTTCGTCTTGGGTCCGAGTCAGTCCCCGCTTTTCCAGCAGGCCGACCATGATCTCCGAGTCGAGTTCGTTCATCTGGCACCCGTAGGTGCGGACAAAAAAAGTTTTTAACTGGCGCATGGAAGTTTAAAAAATTTAAGTAAATTTGAAAAGAAAGGGCTGATTCTATAGGATTAACCTCCTTTTGGCAATATCAAAAACAAAATTTGAGCTCAGCGCTTAAATCTAGGTATAGCGTCTGGTTTTCCCAATGACGTCTTTTAGCAGAGGGAGGCTCGGGAGATTGCTGCTCCGACCTGATTTTGAAGTTTCAGGCCGAGTTCGGTATAAAATCCTTGGCAAAAAAAACGGGAAAGACGTACACTGGCGCTTCATTATTAACTTTAACGACTTTGAATAAACCTTTTAGGCTTTCATTATGACCCAGAAGAAGCAAAACTCTACAATCCTTCTTTCCAAAGAGGAAGCTCGTTCGATGCGCCAGTGGCTCCTCGTCGATGCATCTGGCAAGACGCTTGGCCGTTTTGCAGCTGAAATCGCTAAAATTCTTCGGGGTAAGCATAAGCCTCAGTTCACAACTCATGTCGATGCAGGAGATGGGGTTGTGATTATCAACGCAAGGAAAATTAAGGTAACGGGTGCAAAAGAAGCGCAAAAAATTTATCGCTACCATACCGGTGCGATGAGCGGGATGCGTGAAATTCCTTACGCTGTGATGAAGGACCGCAACCCTGAGTACATTCTTTTAAGAGCGATTAAAGGGATGATGCCAAAGACGCGTTTGACTGAAGCTCAGATGAAGAAACTGCGCATTTACGCTGATGAGAAGCACGATATGCAGTCTCAAGCCCCAATTCCTGTGAACATTTAATTTTGAGATGGAATCTATGAAAGTTAATGAAAAATTAGGTACTGGAAGAAGAAAGACATCAGTGGCATCTGTGCGGCTGCGCCCAGGAACAGGTCAAGTAGATGTCAACGGCCGTAAATTTGAGGAATATTTTCCTCTTGAATTGCAGCGCCGTGCAGTTCTCTCTCCTATAGAGAAGACATCTTCTACAGAGCGTTATGATATCATCATCCGCGTTAAAGGCGGTGGGATCCAAGGTCAAATGATCGCTTCTCGTCTTGGGATAGCCAGAGCTCTTGTTTCTGAAGATGAGCAAAGACGCCACGATCTGAAAGTTCTTGGTTATTTAACACGCGATCCTCGTAAGAGAGAGCGTAAAAAATACGGTTTGGCAGGAGCGCGCAAACGCTTCCAATTCTCCAAACGTTAATCTTATTCGATTTTTCTCCTTGTTGATACGAGACCTTGCGGGCAAAGTTCTGCAAGGTCTTTTTCTTTTTAGAGGTGGTAGAGCGCTTTGTATTTTGTGTTCAGGTAATGAATAAAAGGATCTTCGGTTAGGGCTTTTCCTGTGATTTTGCTGCAAAGCTCAGACGGGGAGTATTGTCTGCCATACCGATGAATATGGTCTTTGAGCCATTCGCGGACAAATCCAAGATCGCCTTTGGCCACTTTTTCTTTCCACTGGGGAAATGCCTGTTCAAAGACGGCAAAAAACTGGGCTGCATAGAGGTTTCCAAGCGTATAGGTTGGGAAGTAACCAAAGAGCCCTAATGACCAGTGGATATCTTGGAGGCAGCCCTCTGTGTCAAATAGGGGACTGATGCCGAGGTATTCCCTCATTTTCTCGTTCCAGGCGTCGGGAATATCGCGGACCTTGAGCGTCCCTTCAATGAGTGCTTTTTCCATTTCGAAACGGACAATGATATGGAGGTTGTAGGTCACTTCGTCAGATTCAATTCTGATGAGGCTTGGCTGGACATGGTTGATTGCTCGGAAGAAGTCATCGAGGTAAATCGATTTGAACTGTTCAGGAAACTCTTCCTGCAATAAAGGGTAAAAATGTTGCCAGAAGGGAAGGCTTTGACCGATCAGTGTTTCCCACCAGCGGGACTGGCTTTCGTCGATTCCGAGCGAAAGGGATTCGGCAAGAGGAGAGCCGAAGAGTTCTTTGCGTCGCCCCAAAGCATAGAGGCCATGCCCTCCTTCGTGGAGGACTGCAAAGATGCTAAAAGTTGGGTCGTCGGGGTTAATCCGCGTTGTCATCCGGATGTCATCGGGAGCGATGCCGGCACAGAAAGGATGGGAGGAGATGTCAAGCCGGGAATTGTTTTCGTGAAAGCCCATGCCTTTTAAGAGCAGATGGGCAAAAGCGATCTGCTTGTACTTTGGGCAGTGGCAATTGAGGAACTCATAGGGAATGGGCGGCGCGGCTTTAATTGTTTTAATGAGCTGGGTGAGATGAAGTTTGAGTTTGGAAAAAAGAGGGATCAGAGTGGATGTTTTCATTTCAGGTTCATAAAGGTCCAGGAGGGCGTCGTAAGGGTGTTCGGTAAAACCTAAAATATCTGCTTTTTTTCGGCTGAGCGAGACGACTTTTTCAAGATGGGGTGCAAATTCTTTAAAGTCATTGTGATGTTTTGCGCTTTTCCATGCGTGGGTGGCGGTTGAAACTGTTTTGGCAAACTGTTTGACAAACTTGTTGGGAAGCTTGATGGCTTTGATGTAATCGCGCCGCCATTCCTTTAAAGAGGCGATCTGTTCTGAAGAAAGGGTCTCATCTAGTATTTCCCCGGTTTTAATATCGATCAACTGATTGAGGAGTTTGGCAAAGGGTTTGCTTGTTTTACTTTTGTGGGCAAGGCTAGCGACCATTTCGACTTGGATCGAGCGGAAGTGGATCGCTTCTTTAGGCATGTAGGTTTCTTGATCCCAGTCCAGCAAGGCTTCCATGGAAGAAAGCAGAGCTGTTGTCTTGGAGAGTTCATGCAGTTGGGCATACAGATTTTTCTTTGTTGCCATATGAAATCCTCAGAAGGCGGTTTTAATGGGTTGCGCGTGTCCTTACTCTGCCAAATAGGGTGGAAATGAGTCGAGAGCAAAGTTTTAAGAACCGTTCGAGCAGGCCGACGCTTTTTTGGAAGAGGGGGGTGCAGAACGCCCAGCTTAGAAAAAGAAGGGTGATCGAACCGCTTCCGACAATCACGTCAGAGAACCAATGGGCTCCTGTAATTAGGCGAGGCATGCACAGGAATGCAGCGTAAAGCGAAGCAAGGATGCCTAAGCGCCATCCTGCAAGGTAGGAGAAGCTGGCCGCAAATAGAAGGGCTGTTGTGCCGTGGTCTCCCGGGAAGCTTTTAGAAGAGTCGTCTTTGATACGCAGCCAGGAGATGTGGTCGGAAAGGCGGACGCTCGAGTCGACGACAAGGGTTGGGCTGAGCCGTGGAATGTCCAGGTTTTCCCTGAACAGCATCCGGTTGACGAAGTAGATGATGGCTGCAATGTAAAGGACGCAGAAGAGAAGTTCTGCTATTTTTCGAGGACGCATCAATTTTGCCGCTTGCTTGACATAGATGACAAAGAAGAAGAGAACGCATAAGTCCTCTACCCAATCGGCTAGTTTATGGTTGGCAAGCGCCCAGAAGATCTGCCAATTGGGGCGTCCTTCTAAGGAACCATTGACGCACTTAAAGAAGGCGATATCGATCACTTCCCAAAAACCTTTGGTCGAAGGGAGGAACAAGGTAGTGAGCAATACCGCAACGAGGACATGGCAAAATAAAAGGGTTTTGCATTTCCAGTGCTTTTCAGGATTGATCAACGAGGTGTTCAGAGGTGTTTGCATCATGTCCATGGAGAAGTCCTTATATTTTTCTAAATTTCCATCCAAAGCCCAAGGAGCAGATCAGAAATGGGCCACAAATCGCTGCAAGAGGGGGAATAACATTGTTTTCACCGAGGATCACTCCTGCGTCCATCAAAGCCCCAAAAGCGACGAAGCCAAAAATGGATAGGCTATAAATCAAAAGGAGAGGGGTCGAGCGGGAATAACGGATGCAGTAGGGTAAGGTTGCAATGCAGGCTAGGAAAGGAAGAAGGGGCATGACGCATTTGAACAAAAGGTAAGTGAGGATTTGAGGCCTTTCTACAGATGTTGTTCTTTTTTTCGAGCTAAGGAGGAGATTGAAGAGTTCGCTGATCTTCCTATTTTCAACGGGAATATATCCTTTTCCAGCTAGATCAGGCTGCCATTTGAATGGGGAAAAGGTGTAGGTCTCGAATGATTCAGTTTTTGTTAGGTTGCCCAAAGGATTTCTTTGGATATGGTCGACGTAGGTCCCAATCGGATTGTGAGGGTCGGAAGAGAGGGTTTTCATCCTCCAGATGTCATTGGAGGACCTTACCCAAAAGACATCGAAGAAGCATGCCTTGTCGGTATCTTGGGTTTGATGGATGATCTTCGATCCATCTTTGAGGTAAAGGGCGTGGACAGGTTCTGTTCGGGAGCCGTGGCGGGAGTGTTTGAAGTGGCGTTCGCGGAATCGATCGAGGAAGTTTAGGCTTGAGGGAAGGAAGAACTCAAAACTAAAGTAATTGAATAAGGCGCAAAGGATGCCGAGCAGCAAGAGGGGGCGGGCAATCGTTTTAGCAGGGATCCCCGAAGCTTGCAAGGCGACAAGTTCTCCATTGAGGTTCATCGAGAGCATTTGTTTAATCGATGCGATCAGGGCGGCAAGGGGGACCAATAGATCGGCTCTTTTGATGAACATAAAGCCGTAGTAATCGAGCATGTCGGTGATTTGGATCTGCTTGTCGACGAAAAAGTCTTGCATGTGGGTAGAATAGTCGATCAGCGCATAGAGAAAATAGAAGCAGCCAAGAAAGAGAAAAAAGACTTTTAGCGTTTCCCGGAAGATGTAACGTTCCCAAATATTGCTTAGAATCATTCTATTCCTGCCGTGATCGATTTAAGGGATTTGAGCGAGAAGAGGATAATGACAGGATGAGGGAAAAGAAAGATGAGAGAAGAAACCGTGGGACAGTGCTTAAGTGATTTTGCTGCGACAAAGCAAATGAGGTAAAAGGAGGCTAGGGCGATCGCGCAGAGGATCCCTTTTTTTGAGTTGTTCCTGCCGATTTGCACTCCGAAGGCCACTCCGATCAGCGTAAACGTAAAGGCGGCAAAGCCGATTGAGATCCGCCGTGAGATCTCGAGCTGGGCCCCTCGTCCAACGGAGAAGAGGGAGTGGTGGTTTTTTTCAAGTGATTCCCGAGCTAAGATCATTCTCAGCGATTGGCATTCATATGTCGAGTCCCAGTCGGCGCTTTGTGTGTATTGGCTTAAGTGGGAGGCCTTTGTGTTCATAACCGCTTGGTTTTCAATGACGAGGTGGTCGAAGCCCTGGCCTTTTTTGGGATCGACGCTAGAGATGAGTGCGACCTGTTCTCCCTTGAGGAGATCTCCTTCTAGAGAAAGGTCTTTGGCGATCATGAGGGTGAGGCGGTCATTCGAAGTGTTTTTAATCGCAAAGACCACATCTTCAGCGTATTTGCCCGATTTGAGCACCTTCATGTCGATGTAAGCATTTTTGAGTTTGACAAGGCTTTCTTTTTGAAAGAGGAAAAGAGGGTTGGAAGCGACCGCTTGATAGATCAGCTCCTTGGAAAGAGCTCGACAGCGGGGAGCGATCTCGCAGGAAATGGTCAGATTGATCAAGCTTAAGAATAAACCGGCAAAGATCAAAGGCGTTATGATGGGCTTAAGCCCAAGTCCGCAGGTGCGGAAGGCGGTGAGCTCATGGGTCTTGCTTAGCCTCTGAAGAAGGAGGATGGCGGTGATCAGGCAGGAAACGGGGATGGCTATTGGCAAGATGTAAGGGATCTGCAGGGCGGCAAAGCTTAGAACTTTAAGTTTGGCGGTACCTGAAGAGGCGAATCGGGAGACTTCTTGAAAGCGGAGGACGAGCAGAACGGCGATGAAGCTGCTGACACAGAGGATCAAGACTTGAAAGTAAGAGCGCAACAAGTAGCGCCAAATAATTGGCATAGGCAGTTAGTCTCAGATTCTAGAAGAACCTCATTTTATTCCAACACCAGCTTTCTGTATAGAGCTTTTCTCGCTGCGCGAGAAAAGCTTTGAATAATTTTTGGTATAAATAAAAGTGTTAAAGTTAAACCCTTACGAGGGGCCCTCCACAGACATGTCGGATGGTGCGTCCGTTGGCGCACCTCCCGCGACCACCTTGAGCCTCATTTCGCTTTGCAAAACCGTGTGCTCATCTGGGGGCCGTGCAAAGCACTGGTCCCCCACGCGCTGGCCGCGCTTTCTTGCGCTACGATTTTGCTGTGCGATCTGAGACCGTCGGCTGCTCGTTGCGTTCGCATCCCGCCCGGACTTCGTCTCGTTTGGCGGGGCCCAGCGCACGTCCACTCACAGGGCCAATTTTAAGAATAGAATTCTCTTTCTCATAGCTGATTGTCGCAAAGTTAAATTCAAGTCAAAAAAAGTCGTCTAATTTTTAAAAATGCCGACGGCATTTAGTTTTTTGATAATTACTTTGGGGGCTTTTTCTAGTTCCGTGGAAATAGCCCTGCGAGTCGACGTGAGCTGGGTCCCGCCAAACGAGACGAAGTCCGGGCGGGATGCGAACGCAACGAGCAGCCGACGGCCTCAGATCGCATAGCAAAATCGCAGCGCAGGATAGCCCGAAGGGTGGCGAGCTAGTGTTAGACACAGCTCGCATCCGAGTACGCGATTTGGCAAAGCGAGATGAGGCTCAAGGAAGGCAAGCGGGAAACGAGGACACGCAGTGCCTTGTTTCCGACATGTCTATGGAGGCTCTTCCTAAGAGTTTAACCTTAAAACTTTTGTTTATATCGAAAATTATTCAGGCTTGTCTCGCTGCGCGAGAAAAGCTCTTTTAAAAGTTTTGACGGGAGGGAGGGGGATCAGGCAAAATGGATGAGTTCATTTATTGGGGTGTTGTGAAAGATCGGCTCGTTCAGAAGGTAAAAACATTCTTGGCTCCTTGCCTGCAGGGCAGCGGGCCGTTATTGCTGGGCTATTCGGGAGGACCCGATTCCAAGGCGTTGCTTTATCTATTGCTAGAGTGCCGCCACCTTCTCGGATTTGAGCTGTGCCTGGCCCATGTTGACCAT
>CAZEYJ010000023.1:0-10139 GCA_964516795.1 uncultured bacterium | reverse complement strand
ATTGCCACGGCGGTGTTAACCCGTTGCCTGTTGCCGGTATTTTCGCGAAACTCAACTCGATGGTTAAGGCCTTTAACGATGATGTTCGCATGATAATCATGATTGCATGTGGCGCAGCGATCTCCCAGCCTACTGATTCTTTCTATAATATTAAACCTTCCGTGGGTTCCTAACAGATCGATCCGTGGGGACAGGCACTCGCACCTTCGCTCAAGGTAGACTCCTGGAGCATCCAGTGCTGGAGAGGCGGGAACCGCGCTATTGTTAAATAGATTTTTTAGTTTTGTTTGAAGGGCATGTAGGCATCTGCAGATGCTTGAAATTAAGTTTTTGAATATCTGGCAGATACGGGAGATGAGAGTGGGTTCGTTAGGAACTGAGGCGATTGTTGGACCAGGGGAGTTTAATGCATTGACTAAAGAAGGAGATGCGGGAGGAAGGCTCAAAGCTGTCGTATTTGGACTTATTGCTGATGCCATTAAAAACTCCTAGGGATCTTTTTTTTGAGAGGTCACCATTATATAGGGATGTTCTCATTCGGTCAATTCAGCAATTCTAGTTATTTACTTATTGATTTTTTTAAAATAGTGGCGTGTTTTTTATTATTTTTTAAATAATTCCGCTTTTCTCTCATTGCGGGGAAAAACTCCAATTTTCGATGGCTTGCAAAATATATCTTTAACTGACTATGGTTGAGGTAATCAATCATTGTCAGGGGAAGCTTCATGTCTAGGAGACTGTCTGAGCATTTGAGTTCCATCGAGGTTTTGGATTATTTTGACCAATTTTCGCTTCTTTTTCGGAGGATAATATACGCATGTTGATATTACCCTCCGAAAAAGAAGCGAAAATTGGTTCAAAAGAACCGAAAAATCGACAGGAATCAAATTCGCAGACAGTCTCTAAGCCGATCAAACGCGTCGCTGTGACTGGCGGCGCCGGTCAGATCTCATACAGTATTTTATTCCGGATTGCAGCGGGGGAGCTGCTGGGCAAGGACCAGCCGGTGGCTTTGCATATCCTCGAGCTGCCTGCTGCAATGGAAGGGTTGAAAGGGGTCGTCATGGAACTTGAGGACTGCGCTTTTCCTCTTCTTCAAGAGATCAAGATCGGGACCGATCCTGCCGAAGTGTTTAAGGGGGTCAATTATGCGCTTCTCATTGGAGCCAAGCCGCGGGGTCCCGGCATGGAGCGGAAGGATTTGTTAGGAGAGAATGGGAAGATCTTCATTGAGCAGGGCAAGGCGTTGAATGTGTCTGCCGCCAGTGATGTGATCGTTCTTGTCGTCGGCAATCCGGCCAATACGAATTGTCTGATTGCGATGAGCCATGCTCCGGATATTCCCAAAAATCGGTTTTTTTCGATGATGCGGCTGGACCAAAATCGGGCTGTTTCTTTATTGGCTCAGAAAGCTCGTGTTGCTGTGTCGGATGTTTCTCAGGTGTGCGTCTGGGGGAATCACTCGGCGACTCAGGTCCCCGATTTTGTCAATGCCAGGATTAAAGGGAAGCCGGCTCTAGATGTCGTGAAGGATAGGAAGTGGTGCGAAGAGGAGTTTATTCCTCAGGTCCAAAAAAGGGGGGCTGCCGTGATTGCGGCAAGGGGGAAATCTTCCGCTGCTTCTGCTGCCAATGCAGCGATCGATTCAATCCGTTCTTTGCTCGATCCCACTCCGAAGGGGGAGTGGTTTTCTGTGGGACTGTTCTCCGAAGGGAACTCTTACGGTGTGAAGGAGAATCTCATCTTTTCTTTTCCATGCCGAAGCCGCGGCAATGGACAGATCGAAGTTGTCAACCATGTCCCTTGGGATCCCTTTTTGGAGGCTAAAATCCGCCTTTCAGAAAAAGAGCTTCTTGAAGAGCGGGAGCTGATCGCCCATTTGTTACCTTAAGAGGAAGAGACCATGTCTGAAGAGGTGTTATTTTCGATTACAGCCGACAAGCTCGATACGGGGCTGCGCGGATTTCCCGTGGGATATTGCACAACGTCTTATGTCGATCCTCAGAAGGGACTCTTTTATATCGACCGGCCGGTCGATCAGCTTGCCAACTGGGAGCCGATCGAGGTGATTTATCTTCTCTATTACGGGAAAAAAGGCTCAGAGGAAGAGGTGAAGGAGTTTTCTGCTTTGATTGCCGACCGGGCGATCATGGGCCCCGATGTGGTCCAGGCCATTGCTCGCCTGCCGCGTGCGGGGCATCCGATGAAGCTGTTCAGTGCCGCGATTTTGCTGTTGGGGATGTTTGAGGCGACGGGGGACTATCGGGAGGACTGTCTGAACTTGATTGCAAAAATGCCTCATCTGGCGGCCTGTGTGATCAACCATCATGCAGGATGGGGGGAGACGCCGGAGCCTCAGCCTAAGATCGGCTATATGGAAAGTTTTGTCCATCTGCTTAAGATGCCTAAAATCAATTTCAAAGAGCTCACCCCTGCTTTTAAGCTGTTTAACATTCTGCATTATGATCATGGAGGGGGGAACCTTTCGACGTTTGTGGGCAAAGCTGTCGCGTCGGGGCTAGCTGACATGCATGGCAGCATCTGTTCGGCGATGTGCGCTTTGGCAGGGCCTCGCCATGGCAGGGCGAACCAGGATTGTTTGGAATTTGTGATCGAAGTGTTGGATGAGGTAGGGAAATTGGCGACGCCGGAGCAGGTGGAAAAGTTGATCCGCCATCGATTGGCGACGAACCAGCTCGTGTTCGGTTTTGGGCATGCGCTGCTCAGAGTGGAAGATCCGCGGGCGACGGTCCAGTACAATTTTGTTCAGCAGCACTACCCCGATCATCCGCTTGTCAAAATTGCTCTTTTGCTCAGAAGCGAGGGATCAAAGGTTCTTTCAGAAAATCCCAAAATTTCAGATCCTCACCCCAATGTCGATGCGATCTCGGGAACGATGTTGACAGCAGCTGGATTTCCTTATTCAGAGTACTACACGATCTTGTTCGGCGTGGCTAGGTCTGTCGGGATCGCTATCCAGATCGTTGCCGACCGGCTCGAGGCAAGAGGCGGCAAGGGAACGCCGATCGTCCGTCCGAAGTATCTCTATAAGCCTCGTTCACAAGTCTGATTTTCGCTGCTTTAAGCGGGAAGAAACATCATGATATCGGCCATTTCTTGGCTGCTTTCAGCAGGATCAAATGTAATGATATTGGCCATTTTTTGGCTGCTTTCAGCAGGATCAAATGTAATGATATTGGCCATGTTCATGAGCAGCCGTGTGCCATTGTCTGTCAAATTGCCCCCTTCGCTGACGGGCTGGGAATTGTAATCCTCAGAGATCTGGCGGTTCAAGCTGTACTGATTGCCTTGCTCTCCCCCTTCTTCATCCAATTGGAAGTAAGCATTGGCCCAGATGAAGATCTCATTGCGCAACAGGCGAAGTTCACCGTGATAGGTTTGGAGTTCATTAAAGAGATAGACGATGGGCCTGTACTGATCGATAAATACTTTGATGACTTTATCGATACGGGCTTCGGCATCCTTTACGTAATTGGGAAATGCAGATCCGGCAAGGAAAATGCTCCCTTGCCAATGGAGGTTTTGCGCTAGGGTTTGAATGGCTAGGCGTTCTAAGTCGGCCATATGCTTTTCATCAGGGTATAAGTCGACGAGGATTTCTTTAAGTAGGTTGCTCTGGTAATGGCAAAGGGCCAGGGCTGTGCGATTGAAGATTTTTGTTTGAGAAGAGGCAGCCTGATGAGTGGGATCGCTTTCCGCTAGAATATCTAAGATCACCGGCTGGATTTGCGTCAGAACTTGGTCAACGCAGTTGCTGCTGGCATCAACAAGGGTGTTGTAGACGAGGACGAACTGCTGTTTGAGCAGGTCTTCAGCCGGAGTTCCTGGGATCAGACTGGCGCGTTGTCGATGGAAATATTCAGTGAGTACGCCAAGGAGGTTTTTCACGACGGTTTCTTGATAATTTGATGGAACTAGATACTGGTTAATAATGAAATTGAAATCATCCCTTGTATTGTCATTGGGAATGTCTGCCCAATCGAGGAACTGGTCGAGTTCCGTTGGCTGCCGCTCAGTTTGATACGGCTGCAACAAGGCGTCCAAGTTAAAGCCGGAGATGGCAGGGTTGAGTTGGAATCGATTGGGGTCTTTTGGGAGGGTTTTGAGTTTGAATCCAGCATAGATTTGTCGAATCTGGGGCGATGCGTTGTCCGGGTCTGCGTGAATGTCAAAGGGAATATCGAAGAGGAGATCGTCGAGGCTTAATAGATAACTGATGGGTGGTGGAAACGTTTGGAATGCGTTATGGCGCAGGTCAAGTGTGTTCAACCTGCTTAAAGTTTGGATTGTTTCAGGTAAAGTGGTCAACTGGTTGTGCGCAAGATATAGATCGTATAAATTCAGGTTGCCGATTTGCTGGGGAAGCGATGTTAAGAGATTGTCTTGCAGGTTGAGCTTGTCTAAGTTGGTTAAATTACCGATTGTCTTAGGCAGGGTTCGAAGCCGATTGCTCTTCAAATCGAGCTGGAATAATTGTTTGAGGTTGCCTATTTTTCTGGGAAGGGATGAGAGTTTGTTGTGAGCTAAAAATAGCTCGCTTAAATTTTCCAGGTTTCCGATTAGAGAGGGAAGAGTGACAAAGTGATTTTTACTGAGATTGAGGTAGCAGAGTTTTTTGAGGCTCCCAAATTGGAAAGGGAGGGATGAGAGCTGATTGTTGTGCAGATCGAGTCCGTTGAGGTTTTCAAGATAGCTAATTTCAGAGGGTAATGAGGAGAGTTGGTTATTGCTGAGGTTGAGGTCTGTTAATCGTGACGTCAGTGGGATCGTTGTCAAAATAGGGGAGAAGTTGGTTAGACTGAAATAAGAGAGGTCGAGATAAGTTTTATAATGATTTGCAAAAAAATTGGTGATTTCTTCCACAGCGAGATGACTTGCGCCTCCATTCATGCGCCAAGTGTCCAATGCTTGTTTGGTCTCAGAGGAGATCGGCAATTCAAGAGGAGGGAGTTGGTTTTTTAGGGAGCGATGGAGCTGTTCTAAAAGGAGTAGTGGTCTCTCTTTAGCGAGGTCCTCGGCCCAGTTGAAATTGTTGTGCGGACAAAATCTTGGGGGAGGCCAATCGCCCAAGCTATTGAGCATGCCCCATGAAACTGAGTTGTGTTGGTTGTAATCAAGAGAACGAAAGATCTCAGAGGCGATTTGCGCAATAGCTTTTTCTAATATGGGCAAAGAGCAAAAGACTTGGGCCCTACCGTAGAGTTCGCTGAACTCTGAAGGTTCTTGGTTCAGTTGGTGCAGGTTGAAAAAAAGCTTGTAGCGCACTTGCTGAGGAAGGGCGTCGAGGACAGCTTGTTTTTTGTCCAGCGCGTTGTCTTTGTAGAGTTCTGTCAGAAGTTGACAGGGGGACATCTGGTCGAAGCGCTCAAGAGGTTCTTTAAGGCGGAGGTTGACGACAGGCACCGCTTCATTACGGTGTGTTTTCCGATAGGAGGCTACGGCAACGGTTTCATTCTTCAAAAGAAGTTTAAAGTTTTCGACCATTTGTTCACGGGGAACAGATGAAAATGGCGTGCTCAGCAGATAAGCTTCGGCCTCTGCATCAAATTCATAATAGAGAAAGCAGGCTGTCCAATGTTTTTCAGATTCAGTGTCTTTAAGTTGCATAACAAGCAATAAGGCTTCTTCATTGGAGTTTAGGCCCCAATAAATAGGAGCGGGCTTGTCTTTGTATTTATAGAGGATCGGGTCCCAATAGGGATTGCACAAGTCGGGGAAAATGGTGTCTGTGATCTCGGTGCTTTTTGTCAAATAGCCGCTTTTCATTGCTATGTTGGCCATTTCCCACACAAAATTGCGGCTTGTTCTGCTCTTTAAAAACTTTTCCAGCTTTTTTGGAACGGGATCATGGACCGGCGTGGATTTTACTCCTTGCAAAGAGAGGGAATGGATGCTCATGGATCGATCCTTGAATTTTTTGAGCGTCCAATTTGGTTAGGCCGATCATTTTTGTCAATTTTTAGAAACTGTCTGTCAAACTTAAGAGAATGAAAAAAGATTTTCTGAAGTGTAGTCTGAATTTAACCGAAGCAAACTCAAAAAATACAGGTTTAGCGACAAGGTACTTTCCATTTGCATTAAGCTATGCTCAATAAAACTCATTTGATGCTAAAAAGCTGGTCCTGCGAGCTGACGCGAGAAGGGCCCCGCCTGTAAAAGGCGAAGCCAGGGCGGGAGGTGTGCCCTTGGGACACACCATCCGACATGTCTATAGGGACACTTTTCAGACTACACTTCAGAAAATCTTTTTTGTGCTCTTAAAGATGGATGAGTTCTAATTGGCTGAGGAGCAGGGCTATGCCCGGTAGGGTTAAATTCCCTCCTTCACTGGCGGGGAGGAAGTCGAAGTCTGTAGAGAGCCGGCGGTTCAAGCTGGGGCCATCGTTTTGTTCGCTGGCTTCGTCATCAAGTTGGTAGTAGGCATTGGCCCAGATGAAGATCTCGCTGCGCAAAGAACGGAGGTTTCCGTGGTAGGTGCTGAGCTCTTTTAGGAAATAGTCCACAGGCCGGTATTCATCGATAAAGGCTTGAAGGGCTAGGTCGATCCGTTGATCGAGGTGATCGACATACTCAGCAAAAGCTGCCCCTGCAGAGAAAATGCTCCCTTGGATTTTGAAGTTACTGGCGAGTTCTTGGGTTGCCGCCCGTTCTAGATCGGCCATGTGGACTTCATGGGGATTTTGTCGAATGAGGATCTCTTTAAGAAGGGTAGTCTGGTACTTGCATAGGGCAAGGGTAGCTCGGTTTCTGATTTTTGTCCAAGAGGGATCTGAAGGACCTTCCTGGTTATTTTCAGCGACGATGTCGAGGACCAGTGTTTGTAATTGCGAGAGGTCTTGATCGATGCAGTTGTTGCTGGCATCGACCAGGCTGTTGTAGACCTGGACAAATTGTTGTTTGAGGGACTCTTCGGCAGGGGTTCCTTGTTCGACAGTGGATTGTTGTTGCCGGAAATACTCGGCCAAATTGCAAAGCAGGTGCCTGGCTGTATTGTGCTGCCAATTGTGCTTGGATTCATAGGTATATTTATCGATCAGGGATTCGAAGCTCTCTAGGGAATCGTCTTCGGGAATGTCTGCCCAGTCGAGAAAATCGTATAATGTAGAGGGGGGAAGATGGGTTTCGTAGCGCTCCAGCAATGCATCTAAGTTGAATTGAAGGATTTGCAGATCGAGCTGAAAAGCAGGAAGGTGATTTTCCATTTGTGCAAGCCGGTTCAAGGCGTACTGGTTTCTAAGGAGATGAAGCGATTTTTCTGTGAGCAGCTCCCCTTCGACCCAGACTTGACAATGGGGAAGTAGATAGTCCAAGTGGTCGGGGAAGAATGCGAGGGTGGTGAATTGCAGGCGGAGTTCCTTTAAGTCGCTGAGGTTGCTGATCATCCATGGGATTGATAGGAGTGGATTCTCATTTAGGTTTAAATAAGATAAGGATCGAAGTTCGCCAATTGGCTCCGGCACCGAGGTAAGCTTGTTGGAGTTGAGATCGAGGTGACGCAAGTTTTGGAGAAGTTCGATTGTTTGCGGGAGCGAACTGAGTTGGTTGCAAGAGAGATCGAGGCTGTGTAAATGTTTAAGGGATCCGATGTGTTTTGGCAATGAGCTGAGCTGATTGTGGGAAAGGTTGAGGCGACTGAGCTGGTCAAGCTTTCCAATTTCCTCGGGAAATGTTGCGAGGTGATTCGCTTGCAGGTCGAGGTGCAAAAGAGAGTGGAGTCCTTTGATTTGCCGAGGGAAGGATGTGAGCTGATTGCCGCGCAGGTTGAGCGTCGTTAAACGGAGGAATCGTTTTTGGTCGAAGATAGGAGGAAGATCTCTTAAGGATAAGTGGGAGAGGTCAAGGATCGTCTCGCCGGTATTGACTAAAAAAGCGATCACCGCGGTCTTGGCATCTGCTCTTTTTTCATCCTCTTTGCCTTTGGATTCCCAGATGTCTAATGTGATTTTCAGTTCCGGTGTCAGATCCCCCCAAACTTTAAGGTCTACATCGATTTCGCATAAAGGTAGCAAGTGAAACAATTCAGCGGGAGGAGGTTCTTGTAGCGGGCTTAAGCGGAGGGTGCGCAGGGTGGAGAGCTTGCTGATCTGTTTGGGCAGTGTGATGAGTGGATTGGAAAGCAGATCCAAGGTTTGCAAGTTCTTCAAGTCTCCGATCTCTTCGGGAAGCAGGGAGAGGTGATTGAAGGATAGGTTGAGATCGGTCAATTGTCCGATCAGGGAATTGAGATGAAAGATGGGGGGTAAGCTTTTTAAATTCAAACCGGAGAGGTTCAAATGTTTTTTTGTGACGTTCCATATGAAGCTGCTGATGCGCGATCTGGCTTCTGTTATGAGTTCTTCCGGATCTGTTTGGGCTTCCCAGTCATCTAAAAGCGTCTCGATTTTGAGTATCGAAGCTTTCCATTCATCGAGTGCAGAGCAGAGGATGCCGTTGATTTGGCAATGGGTCGGTAATTGAAAGAGAAGAGAGGGGAAATGATCGGGGGCCAAATCGAGCTGAAGAGTCCTTAATTTAACCAGTTGGGTGATCTCTATGGGCAGTTTGATCCGCGTGATCCCTTTGAGATCGAGTTTTTCAAGATTCTCAAGCCAACTGATCTCTTTGGGCAAAAGGGGCAAAGGGTTAAGGGCGAGATGCAGCTCTTTTAAGTGGAGCAGCCAGCAGACCGGTTCAGGGAGTGTTCTGAAGTTGTTTTCAGAAAGTTTTAAGATGAGCAGTGTGGAGCGGAGCTGGCTGATCTCTTTGGGCAGCCCTTTGAGCCGGTTAGAGCTGAGGTTAAGTTGTTTCAACTGTGTTAAGTTTCCGATTTCTTCCGGGATGTTCTCAATTGAGTTAAAGGAGAGGTCAAGGTCTGTGAGATGAGCGAGGGTCCTAATCTCTTTAGGGAAGCAGATAAGGGCATTGAACGAAAGGTCCAGCTCGGTCAAATTGGTCAGAAATCTTATTTCTTCCGGGATTTTTTCCAGGGAATTGATTGAGAGGTCGAGCTTTTTAAGGTTTTGGCACATCCCGATGTGTTGCGGCAAGTAGGTCAGCCCATTGGAAAAGAGGAGGAGGTTTTTGAGCCTTTTTTGAAAAGCTGGCAAATTAAAAATAGGCGGCAGGGTGGTGAGTTTGAGAAGAGAGAGGTTTAGAGAGGTCTCGTTTGGATTTAGCAGGAAGAGTCGAATTCTGTTTTTAGCAGTTTCCCTTCCCTCTTGCGGCGCTCCTTGAGTTGTCCAGTAGTCTAAGAGCTCTTTGATCTCTCTTGTCCATTCTTTGAATAGCTCTTTTTGCGATTTTCCATTAATGAGGCAGTCTTCTGATAAATTTAACAAGAAATCGGGAGGATTGCCTGAGGGGAGATCGAGAAAGAGGGCATGTAAGTTGGAGAGCTGGCCGATTTGTTCAGGGAGGGGATTGAACGGGTTATTGCGGAGATCGAGTTCGGTTAAGTTCTGGAGATTTCCGATGGCGTTAGGCAAGGATGGCAGTTTATTGTGTTCTATTTCTAGGATTAACAGAGAGCGCAGGTCTGCAATCTCTTCAGGTAATCGGGCCAGTTTGTTGCGGTTGAGGAGCAGTTCTTCCAATTTTTTTAGTTTTCCAATAGCGGGGGATATTGATGTCAGGCGATTGGCTCCTAGATGGAGTTTTTTGAGTTTGCGGAGGTTTCCGATTTGTTCAGGCAGAAATTTCAGCAGATTGTGACTGAGCTGCAAATCCAGGAGGTTTTCCATCTGGCCGATTTGAGGGGGTAAAAGGCTGATCTGGTTATGATCGAGGTAGAGGTTTTTTAAGTTGCGCAGATTGCCGATTTGCTGAGGCAATGAGGAGAGTTTGTTGTTTGAAACAAATAGGTCTTGCAAGTTCTCTAGGGTTCCGATCTGTTTTGGCAATGAGGTCAGTTGGTTATTTTCTAGGCTGAGCCTTTTAAGCATTTTGAGACCGCCGATTTCAGAGGACAGAGAGATGAACTGATTATTGTTGAGGTCTAGCTGGGATAGATACTTGAGCTTGCCGATCTCCCGAGGCAGTTGGCTGAGATAGTTGTCGTTCAGTGTCAATTCTTTTAAGTTCTTCAGGGTGCAGAGCGATTCAGGAATCGATCTTAGATGGTTGTTTCCTAGGAACAGATG